>JAGVOB010000211.1 GCA_020052955.1 Candidatus Omnitrophota bacterium
AAGACAAGATATAAAAACAAAGAGAAAACGCTCTTAACTGTAAATTACTGACATTTTTAATTTGCAAAAAACCTGACATTTTCTATTTGCGTTTACAATGGGTTAATTATTGAATTGACAAAATTGCTATAAAAAATTAGAATAGATTACTTAAAATGGCACAAGTAAGCTTAAATAATGTATCAAAGACATACCCGGGAAATATCCAAGCGGTAAAAAATATCTATCTTGGAGTTGAGAGCAAAGAACTGCTTGTCTTGGTCGGTCCCTCCGGGTGTGGGAAATCTACTACCCTTCGTATGGTTGCGGGCCTTGAACAGGCTACCGAGGGCGAAATTTACATTGGAGATAGGCTTGTAAATGATGTGCCCCCCAAAGACAGGGACATAGCCATGGTTTTTCAGAACTACGCCCTTTATCCCCATATGACTGTATATGAAAATATGGCCTTTGGGCTTAAGCTAAGAAAATACTCTAAAAAGGATATAGTAGAGAGGGTAAATGAGGCTGCTGTAATGCTGGGAATAAAACATCTTTTAAACAGAAAGCCAAAGGAGCTCTCGGGAGGCGAAAGGCAGCGTGTGGCGCTTGGCCGTGCAATAGTAAGGAAACCTCTTGTTTTTCTTTTTGATGAGCCGCTGAGCAATTTGGATGCAAAACTTAGAGTGCAGATGAGGATAGAGATAAATAAGCTGCACATAAGATTGCAGTCAACTATGATTTATGTTACCCATGATCAGGTTGAGGCTATGACCATGGGCAATAGAATTGTAGTTATGAAAGATGGCCTGATACATCAGGTAGATGATCCTATAACCCTGTATAATAAACCTGTCAATCAATTTGTCGCCGGATTTATAGGGAGCCCTCCCATGAATTTTATAAACGGGCGCATTATTAAAAAAGACGGAAAATGGAATTTTGATGAGGGTAATTTTCAGGTAAGGATAATAAATGATATGATTCCAAGTATTATGAGCTACGAAGGGAAAGAGGTTCTTCTAGGAATAAGGTGCGAGGATATTTATGATAAATTATTTGTTTCAGATGCACCGCCCGAGAATACAATAACCGCACAGGTAGAGGTGATTGAACCCATGGGCTCTGAGGTCTATTTATACATGAATACCGGAAAGCATATATTCACCGCCAGGGTTGGCGGAAACAACAGGCCTGTTGTTAATCAGGAAATCGATCTGGTTTTAGATATGAGCAAGGTGCATTTTTTTGACAAGGATAACGAAAAAACGATAGTATAACGGGATTTAATCCCGCCTTTGGCGGGACAGCTTGCTGCGTTACGATTTATAAGAGAGTTGATACCTCGCAGCTTGCTGCGAGGTAGTTCATTCGAAGCGCAGAAAATCCCCGCTTCTCACTCCGAGAAATTGTTTTACATGAAATCTAATCTAAAAAACAGATTTATAGGTCTAACCGTTGGGCTTGCCTGGTTTTTGGGTACCTTTATTTTGCTCAGGTTATCTGCTAAATACCTCGAGTTTAATAAACTATTCTTTGGTGAATTTATTGGTTTATTGCTTATATTACTGGCAATGACTATAGTGCTGGGTTGGCAGAGTTTGGGAATGTTTGGAGGTTCATTTTTCTTTATCTTGTCATCCTTAACGTCATCCATTATAAGCTGGGGCACAGGCCTTATGAGATATCAGATTAATATTCTGTTTTATCTCGCTGTCTGGCTGGGCCTTTATTTTTATTATAAAAATATAAGAACATTAACAAGAAATGTATCTATTAAATTAGATGAAGTATCAACCAAGAAAAACATCCTTTTGAAGGAGATCAAAAGGCATGCCTTATTGACAGAGTCATCAAATAAGAAAATCTCCAGATATTTCTCACTTAAGGAACTTATGGAGAACCTTTCATTTACTTTGCTGCTTGATGAGATCGGGACCGTTGTGGTTGAGGCTGCCTTTAAGATAATCGGTAAGTCTGATACCTGCCTTTTGTTTTTAATTAATAAAGAGACCCATCAGCTAGCCTTACTTGCTTCAAAGACCGCGGATTTCTTCATAAAAATAAAATCAAAAAAGGGAGACATATTTGATAACTGGGTGTTAAAACAGCGGCAGGGACTTTTGGTATTGGATGCAAAAAAGGATTTCAGGTTCAGCCTTGAAGAGACCGAATATCAGAGGGATTTTCGTTCGATAATTGCAAGCCCCATCTTTAGCGAAGATAAAACAATAGGCGTTTTGAGGCTGGATACTACGCATCCGGAGAGCTACTCTCCTGACGATCTCCGGCTTCTTAATATAATATCGAACTTGGTCGCTATTTCTATTCAAAATGCCCTTCTTTATAGCGAGACGGAACAGCTTGCTATTAAAGATGGACTTACGGGGCTATTCGTCAAGAGATACTTTATGGAAAGATATGAGGAGGAGTATAATAGGGCAGTCAGGTCGAATTATACCTTGTCAGCTATGATGATAGATATAGACCATTTCAAGGACTATAACGATAAGTTTGGCCATACTGCAGGGGATATAGTGCTTAAGAGAGTGGCAGCAATTTTGGGAAGTGTCGTAAGAGAAGAAGATTTAATCGCAAGATATGGAGGGGAAGAGTTTATACTTGCTCTGCCTAAGATAAACAGTGATGAGGTCCTTATTATAGCTGAGAAGTTAAGAAGCATAATGGAGTCAGAAACCTTTTTATTAAGAAGGGAGAAGACAAATGTTACCATTTCGATAGGGGTCGCAACCTTTCCAACTGATGTAAGAGGTAAAGAGGACTTGCTCAGGGCTTCTGACATTTGTCTTCTAAAAGCCAAAAGAGAGGGGCGAAACAGGGTATGCGCCGCGTAATTCTGCTTATTTGTCTTGTGGCATCGATTCTCTTTTTTTCTATTATTCAGACAATAAATACCAAAACCTATCCTCAGGTATATATATTACAGATTATTCCTATTATAATTCTTACTTATTTTTATGGGATAAAAACAGCTTATTTATTAAGCGTAATTTTAAGCGCATTTTCTTTATCTTTTTTGGCCTTTGGTTCCACATTTTTTTCGGTCGGAATAATGATAATGATTTTAAACGCCTTCCCAATTATTTCGGATAGATTTTATAAGAATTTCAAAAGTTACAGGAAACTCGAGAACCTGAGGTTTGAAAACGCAGTAAAAGCATATGGCGATTTACAGAAGGAAAACGATTCAATAAATGATATCAATCATCGCTTAGATGAGAAACTTATTGATATGATCGGCCTTTATGAATTAACCAAAGAACTGGGTTCCAGCATTGAGTTTATAGAACTATGCAAAATTTTAAGCAGGATACTGGTTAAGTTTTTTTATGCGAAAAAATACAAGCTTATTACAATTAAAGATGATTCTGGCACTTCATTAATTGAAAAAATTTATGAGATTAGTAATTCTAAATATGGGGATACAGAGTCACAGCAGCCTTCAGTTTCATTTCTAAATGAGGTTCAGGCGACACAGACGGATAAACAAATATTGGACTATATTAAAAATGACGGAAGATCTATCGTGATTACCGATGTAAAGGCAAGCGTTTATTATGATAAGTTAAAACTGCCGGCGGATATCAGTACTTTTTTGGCTGTGCCGCTTATAATTGAAAATAATCCCATAGCAATTTTAGTAGTCGAGAATTTCCTTCTAAAAGATATTGAAAGATTTAATATCCTGGCTGGCCAACTTGCGCTTGAACTTAAGAAGGTCAGGCTATATGAAACTGTTCAGGAGCTGGCTATTACCGATTCGCTGACGGGTTGCTATAACAGGCGGTATTTTCTTGAGAGGTTTGATTCTGAGCTCCAGCGTTCTTTCAGGCATCATGTTAAGCTTACATTCCTTATGATAGATATAGACAATTTTAAATCGTTTAATGATCAGTATGGCCACCTGGTAGGGGATTATATTCTGGGGGAATTGGGAACCATATTCAAAGGAAACTTGAGAGAGATTGACCTTGTGTCCAGATACGGGGGAGAGGAGTTTGCCATAGTTCTTCCTGAGACCGATAAGATGGGCGCACTTTTAGTGGCCGAAAGAATACGTCAGACCGTAGAAATGCATATGATTAAGGCATATGACGAATTTGTTAAGGTTACCGTTAGTATTGGAATTTCCAGCTTCCCGGAAGACACAACTCATAAACAACAGCTGATAGATGATGCCGATAAGGCCCTTTATAGTGCAAAAGAGGGCGGAAGAAACAAGGTGATAATATTTGAAAATTAAATTAAACCAACATTGCATTTTAAGATTGGTTTAATTTACCCTGTGGTTCGACTTCGTCCCTCGACTTTCGCTTGGGATCCTGAGCGAGTAAAAAGAGCCGAAGGACTCACCATCCCGAGTAAAATCGAGGGGAGCGTAGCGAAGGGTCTCCTTTTAAATAAAACCAACCGATATGTTAAGTCTCATAGTTGGTTTTATTTAGAATAAGACTTTGAGAGTGTTGAAAAGCCTTTCGTTTTAACACTCTCAAGACTGCGTCAAATAAAGGTTTTACAACATTCTCACTTTCATGAAAAAAACCCTTTTAATCGGAGTTGATTTAGGCGGCACCAATACAAAAATAGCTCTTATTTCAAAAGAGACGAATATCCTTGGCAGGTCAACTTTTTTGACAAAGGCATACACCCTTAAAGAAGATTTAATAAAAAAGCTAATAAATGAAGTCAATGGTTTGCTGCGCTCAAACGGGTATTCTATTAACAACCTGACAGGTATTGGAATAGGGCTTGCCGGGCTTGTTGATTATTCTAAGGGATTTATCTTTGATTTGACAAATATTTCAGGATGGAGAAAAGTCCCTCTCAGAAGTATTTTAGAGAGCAAGCTTAATGTGCCGGTTTATCTGGATAATGACGCAAATGCTATTTGCCTGGGTGAATATCTTTATGGCGCCGGGAAAAATTCAAATAATTTAGTTTTAGTAAGCCTCGGCACCGGGATAGGGGCAGGAATTATTATAAATGGCAGGTTGTATAGAGGATCAAGTTTTTCAGCCGGAGAAATAGGGCATATTATTATAAACGAAAACGGGCCTAAGTGCGGTTGCGGTTCTTTTGGCTGCCTTGAAGCATATATTGGTAATTCTGCTATTACAAGAGCAGCAAATGAAGGATTTAAAAAGAAAAGGTCTAAAATTTTAAACCGGATAATAAAAGGAAACATCAAAAATTTAACACCTCAGCACCTTAGTTTGGCCGCAAAAGAAGGAGATCCTCTTTCTATAGGTATTTGGAAGGATGCAGGGAGATATTTAGGTATTGGCCTAAGCGCCTTAGTAAATTTATTAAATCCGGATAAGATTGTAATCTGCGGAGGTATTTCGAAGGCTGGGGACTTTTTGCTTGCACCCGCCATAAAAAGCCTGAAAAAGTTCTCTATGGATGTTCCCGGCAAAATTGTTAAAGTATTACGCTCTAAGCTTGGCGATGACGCCGGCGTAATAGGCGCAGCCAGCCTTGTCAGATACGGAGGTTAAGGTGAAATTTTTTATAGATACTGCAAACATTGATGAAATAAGAGAGGCTAATAGCTGGGGAATATTAGATGGGGTTACCACAAATCCCACCCTGGTTGCAAGAGAAAAAAAGGATTTCCTCTTGATTATTAAGGAGATAACAAAGATTGTGGATGGCCCTATAAGCGCTGAGGTAATAAGCCTGGATTTAGATGGCATACTGAAGGAAGCACATGATCTTTCGCAAATACATAAAAATATAGTTGTAAAAATCCCTCTTATAAAGGAAGGCCTTAAGGCTATCAAGGTTTTAAGTATAGAAGGTATAAGAACCAATGCCACATTATGTTTTTCTGCAAACCAGGCCCTTTTGGCGGCAAAGGCCAAAGCCTCATACATAAGCCCGTTTGTCGGCAGGCTTGATGACATAAGCCATTTTGGGATGGATTTGATAAAGGACATAAAATTAATTTACGGGAATTACGGTTTTAAAACTGAAATCATAGTTGCCAGTATTAGGCATCCGCTGCATGTGCTTGAGGCCGCCAGGATAGGAGCTGATATTGTAACTATCCCTTTTTCTGTTATGGAGAATCTTTTCAGGCATCCACTAACAGATACAGGCATTCAGCGATTCTTAAAGGATTGGCAGAATTTAAAGAAAGCTTGATTTTGAAATATATTAAGATCGCATTTTTATCTCTTTTTTTAGCCTCTATACCCCTTACGTATTCCTTTTCCCAGGAGTCATCAGGCTCTGTGGTTTGTAACGGGGACAGGGTTGAATTTTTTGAGGATGAAAAAAAGGTGGTAGGAGAGGGAAACGTGATAATCGACTATAAAAATGATAAGCTTACCTGTGATAAGATTGTTATATACACGGAGACTAAGGATGCCATCTGCGAGGGGAATGTAAAGCTTTACCAGGGAGAAGCTATTTTTTTTGGCGACAGGTTAATCTATAATTTTGATACAAAAAAGGGCACTATATTAAAAGCTAAAGCCCAGGGTATCCCCGTGTATGGAAAGGGTCAGACTGTAGATAAGGTGCAGGCAAGGAAGTTTACCATAAAGAGGGGCTATATTACAACGTGTGAATATGAAAAGCCTCATTACAGAATTCAGGGAAGGGAAATAGATATACTTCTGGATGATAAGATTGTGGTAAAGAAAGCCCTTTTTTTTGTAGGTAGATACCCATTATTCTATTTACCCCATTATTCCTACCCGTTAAGGGACGACAGGACGCGGGTTACTATTGTGCCGGGCTACAGCAAGGCCTGGGGAGTATATGCCCTGACCTACTGGAGGTATTATTTTAACGACGACTCAAGGGGAAACCTCCGTCTGGATTATAGAGAAAAGCGGGACGTAGCAAGCGGTTTCGACTACTACTTCAATCATCCAACGCTTGGGAAAGGAGCACTTAATTTCTATTATATGGACGAAAGAAAACTCGCCGACCGTATATATAGTAATCCACGTGAGCTTGAAAGAGAAACAGAGAGGTTTAGCATTGATTTAAGCGATAAACTACAAACGATAGATGAGGATAACGAAAAGCTTATGCTATTTGAGTATCATAAGTACCATGATTCGGATTTTAGAAAGGATTATTTTTATAAGAACTACGAAACATGGAAACAAACGCCTGAGACTTATTTTTCATATACAGAGTTTAAGCCGGATTATTCCTTAAATTTCTATGCAAAAAAGCGGATAAACAGGTTTTGGACGGAAACTGATGCTTTGCCGGAGATAAGGCTTACCTTGCCAAGCAAGAAGATAGCCGAATCTAAATTTTATTATAATGGCGAGTATTCCTTCGCAAATTTTAACCAAAAAACCGCCTTTGCGCAAAGCGATGATCTTCATAATAAACGATATGATACATATAATAAATTATCGTATAATACAAGGCTTTTAGGGTGGCTTGATTGGTTGACATTTACTCCATATGCTGCTATGCGTCAGACATTATATTCTCGAAACCTCGATGGCTCTGAACGAAATTTTATAAGGGGTATTCCGTATTATGGATGGGCGCTTACTACAAAATTTAGCAAGGTGTTTAATATAAAGAGAGAGTTCTGGAAAGTAGATATAAACAAGTTGAGGCATGTTATTACCCCTTCAATTTCACAGGACTATGTATGGAAACCGACGGTGCCCTCATATAAATTAGCAAGTCTTGGGGGAGCAG
This sequence comes from Candidatus Omnitrophota bacterium, assembly GCA_020052955.1. GTDB lineage: Bacteria > Omnitrophota > Gorgyraeia > VGKN01 > VGKN01 > JAGVOB01. Next base: position 7,681 of record JAGVOB010000211.1, read on the forward strand.
ACGGGACAGGTTTCAGCAATGCGCTAACCTTTAGTATAGACCAAAGGTTTCAAACTAAATGGCCGGGGGGGTCTAAGCGGCTTACGGATGTTTTGAATGTCAGGGATTACTTTATATCAGACAGAAAACCCCGTAAGAGCGAAGGCTCCGACACTATAGAGGTGCCTGATAAATCAAAGGATTCAGCGCTAAGCATAGTGGATTTAATAAACTGGTATAGCTGGGTCACCTTTTATCCGCACGAGTATAATTTAGGTCAGGATGCAAATACAAAAAGCCTTTCAAACCTTAATAGCAGGGTCGAAATAAGGCCTAAGCGCTGGATGCAGATATCAGCAGATACCAGTTATAATAAATACACCAGGGATTTTGAGACCTTCAACCTCGAATACACGGCGAAAAAAGAAGAGAAATGGCAGTTTGACTTAGGCCACAGGTATCAGCAGAATAACCTGACAGAGCTCACGGGCAAATTAGGCTATATTTTAAACCCCAAGTGGTATATAGGTGTTTTTGAAAGGTTTGATGTCAAGGCTTTTGACCGCGGCTTTAAAAAGATAAATGATGTTAAGGTACAGGAATATTCTATTATAAGAGACCTGCATTGCTGGACGGCAGAGTTAAGTTATAACGTAAGAAGGGGATACGGTGGAGAAATTTGGCTGGTATTTAGACTTAAAACAAGTCCTGGGGAGGAGGTCCGGTGGAGCAGCTCCTTTAATGAGAGAAAAGTTGGTTCGCAGTGGTACGAAAAAAAGTGATTAGTCCCTTCATTAAAGAGTTACTAGGATGGACTATCCAAACTGGAGGAATAGATGAATATAGGTATTATAGGAACAGGTTATGTCGGTCTTGTGACAGGTATATGTTTTGCAGACCTCGGGCATAGTGTTATATGCGTGGATATCAACAAGAAGAAGATTGACAGACTGAAAAAAGGGGAGGTTCCAATCTATGAGCCTGGCTTAGAGGACCTGTTAAGGAGAAATTCCCAAGAGGGAAGGCTTAAATTTACAACAAGTATTTCTGAAGCCGTTAGAAACTCTCTAGTAATATTCATCACTGTTGGGACCCCACCCAAGGAAAAAGGAGAAGCGGATTTAAGTTACGTTGAGAGTGTCTCAAAAAAAATAGCTGAATCTATAACAGATTATAAACTTATAGTTGAAAAGAGCACCGTACCAGTAGAAACTGGCAAATGGGTAGAACATACCATAAAGATTTACAACAGAAAGAAGGTAAAATTTGACGTTGCATCCAATCCCGAATTTTTAAGGGAAGGCTCCGCAATCAGCGATTTTATGCATCCTGATAGGATTGTGATAGGTGTTGAAAGCAAAAAGGCAAAAAATCTATTAGTAGAGCTTTATAAACCTTTAAATGCACCTATTGTTATTACAGATATAAGGAGTGCCGAACTTATAAAACATGCCTCAAATTCCTTCCTGGCCACCAAGATTTCCTTTATAAATGCCGTATCAAACATATGTGAGATGGTAGGAGCAGATGTTTTAAAGGTCGCGGAAGGAATGGGGCTTGACAGGCGGATAGAAAAAACCTTCCTCAATGCCGGAATAGGATTCGGCGGGTTCTGCCTGCCCAAAGACCTCGATGCCTTTATTTCCATAACGGATAAGCTTGGATACGATTTTGGCCTGTTAAAAGAGGTAAAAAAAATAAACGAACAGCAAAGGGAGCTTCTCCTCAAAAAGGTTGAGAAAGAATTATGGATTTTAAGCAATAAGACAATAGGGATTCTGGGGCTTTCTTTCAAGCCGAATACAGACGACATGAGATTCGCCCCATCCGTTGATATAATTAAGTCATTAAAGCAAAACGGTTCCAAGATAAAAGTTTTCGACCCTCAGGCAATGGACAAGGCAAAAGAAATCTTAAAAGGTATTACATTTTGCAAGGACCCTTACGATGTAGCAAAAGGCGCTGATTGCCTTATTGTGGTCACCGAATGGAATGAGTTTAAGGAGCTTGATTTTAACAGAATAAGAAAGAGCATGAAGGCGCCTTTGATCATTGATGGCAGGAATATATATGATCCGGATAAGTTGAAGGCGCTCGGATTTAAATATGTTGGGATAGGAAGAAAATAAATCCAAAATTTGTACCCCCTGCTTTCTTACAAAAGTAACAAGGGGACAAATTTTGGGATAAATAGGATTATTGGTAAAAAATTGTTGACGAAAAGAATATTAGTGACGGGCGGAGCAGGTTTTATCGGTTCAAATTTTATACGGTATATCCTGAGGAAATATCCGTCTTACAGGATTATCAATCTTGACAAGCTTACTTATTGTGGAAACCTGGAAAATTTAAAAGATGTTCAGAATCACCCTAATTATAAATTTGTAAAAGGTGATATCTGCAATTCTAAGATTGTTCAAAGGATTGTCAAAAATTGTGATGCAATAATCAATTTTGCTGCTTCAACTCATGTGGACCGTTCAATACTTGACTCGTCTGATTTCGTGAAAACAAATTTCTATGGAACATTTGTTTTACTTGAAGCGGCGCGGAAAAATAAAACGAAATTATTTATACAGATATCAACCGATGAGGCATATGGCAGTATAGTGAAGGGTTCGTTTGATGAGAATTCTGCACTTTCTCCAAATAGCCCCTATGCGGCAACTAAAGCAGCAGCAGATCTTTTAGTTTTAACCTTTTTTAAAACTTATAGATGCCCGGCTATTGTATCCAGGAGCACTAATAATTTCGGCCCATACCAGTACCCCGAGAAGCTGATGCCGTTATTTATAACAAATTCTATTGACAATAAAACACTGCCTCTTTATGGCGATGGTTTAAATGTTCGACAATGGATTTATGTCGAGGACAATTGCAGGGCAATTGATCTGCTATTGCATAAAGGAAAAATAGGTGAGGTTTATAATATAGGCGTAGGCAATGAATTTACAAATTTAACCCTGACAAAATTTGTCTTGCAATATTTAAATAAATCCACTAAGCTTATAAAATTTGTTAAAGATAGGCCTGGCCACGATAAAAGATATTCGATAAGGATAGATAAGATAAAATCTTTAGGATTTAGACCTATTTTTAGTTTTAAGGAAGCACTTAAAGATACAATAACATGGTATGTGCAAAATAGGCTTTGGTGGGAAAGGATTAAAAAACATAATAGGGAATTTAAGTCATATTACAATAAACAATATAACCCAGCCAATGCCCCGAAGGGTGAGGGTTCCCACGAATCAAAAGATATAACTTAAAAATATGAAGGTTTTAATTACCGGTATAACAGGATTTGTGGGCAGTCATTTAGCAGATTTTTTACTTAGCAAACATAATGTCGAAGTTCATGGTATTGAGAGGTGGCGTTCTAAAACAGAAAATATAGAACATATAAAATCAAAGCTTAATCTGCACGAATGCGATATAAGGGATTCTTCCAGTGTCCGTAAGGTTATTGATGAAGTAAGGCCTGACAAGATATTTCATTTAGCCGGACAATCATTTGTTCCTTCTTCTTGGAGTGCTCCAGCCGAGACACTTACAACAAATATTATCGGTGAGCTTAATATATTTGAGGCTGTTAAAAGTACGCTCATAAAACCGGTTATCCTTATAGCAGGCAGCTCAGAGGAATATGGTATGGTTAATAAAAATGAAATCCCTGTTAAAGAAACTAACCCCTTAAGACCGTTAAGTCCCTATGGCGTATCAAAGGTTGGCCAGGACCTTTTGGCCTATCAGTATTTCATGAGTTATAAAATGAATATTGTAAGAACGCGAGCCTTTAATCATACCGGGCCGCGCAGGGGTGAGGTATTTGCTGAAAGTGACTTTGCTAAACAGATAGTAAAGATTGAAAAGGGACTACAAGAGCCTGTGATAAATGTCGGGAATTTAAATGCGGTTAGAGACTTTACAGATGTAAGGGATATAGTCAGGGCATACTGTGTGGCGTTAGAAAAGGCAAAATATGGAGAGATATATAATATCTGTTCCGGGAAAGGTTATTCCATAAGAGAGATTTTAGAGATTCTTTTAAGCTTTTCAAATATTAAGCCAAAATTGAAGGTTGACCCGAAGAGGATGAGAGTTAGCGATGTGCCTATGCTTATAGGAAGTAATTCTAAGTTTAAAAAAGAGACACAATGGAAACCGACTATACCGCTCTCAAACACCTTAGGGGACCTTTTAAACTTCTGGAGGAAGAGGTTACAATGATATACGACGAACTTATAAATAGGATAGTTTCAAGAAAGGCAAAGGTTGGAATAATCGGCCTTGGCTATGTAGGGCTTCCTTTAGCAGTTGAATTTGCAAAAAAGGGATTTAAGGTATATGGCATTGATGTCAGCAAAGAGCGCGTCAGTGACTTAAATAAGGGTAATTCATATATATTAGATGTTTCTTGCGATGAGCTAAAACGGGTAGTTAAATCAAACAACCTGACTGCAACAACAAATTTTTCAATTCTTAAGGAGCTGGATGCAATCATAATCTGCGTTCCCACTCCCCTTAGAAAGACAAGAGAACCGGATATATCTTATATAATATCTGCTGCTAAAGAAATTTCCAGGTATTTTAACAAGGGAAAGATAGTTGTGCTTGAGAGCACTACATACCCCGGCACAACAGAGGAGATAATTTTACCTCTATTAAGGTTAAATAGTCTTAAAGAAGGCAAAGATTTCTTTTTGGCGTTCTCTCCTGAAAGAGTAGACCCCGCTAATAAGGATTTTAAAACTGCCAATATTCCCAAAGTAGTTGGCGGCGTAACAGCCGAATGCACTAAAATAGCAAAGATGTTATATGGGCAAATTGTAAAAGAAGTAATAGGGGTTTCATCCACAAAAGCCGCCGAAATGGTGAAACTGCTTGAAAATACCTTTAGGAGCGTAAATATAGGCCTCGTCAATGAAATAGCGCTTATGTGCGATAAGCTTGGTATAGATGTTTGGGAGGTTATAGATGCTGCGAAGAGTAAACCGTTTGGCTTTATGCCTTTTTATCCCGGTCCCGGATTGGGCGGCCATTGTATTCCTATCGACCCGTTATATCTCTCATGGAAGGCGAGGATGCACGGTTTTGAAGCGCGCTTTATAGAGCTTGCGTCTCAAATAAATTCTCAAATGCCTCATTACGTCGTCGAAAAGATTTCTAGCGGTTTGAATAAATTTAAAAAATCCATAAATGGCTCTAAGATACTTTTAATTGGCGTGGCTTACAAGAAAGATGTAAATGATATGAGAGAATCTCCCGCCCTTGAGATAATAAAAATCTTAAGAGATAAAGGTGGACTTGTAAATTTTTATGACCCTTATGTTAATAAACTGAAAATAGATAAAGCGGAGATAAACTCTACTAAACTAAATAAAAGTTTTTTAAAGAATCAAGATTGCGTTGTAATAATAACTAACCATACAAAAATTGACTATAAATTTATACTCGATAATTCAAGGGTTATTATTGATACGAGAAACGCTCTAAAAGGTTTCCCAAAAAGGGCAAATGTTATAAAATTATAAATTGAGAGTGTTGAAAAAGCCTTTCTTTTCAATGCTCTCACCGGAAAAACGCCTAAAGCACGGGTTTTGCAATAATCTCAATTTGTTAGCTATAACAATGCTAATCTATAATTTAACTATGTTTAGGTGTAATGGGAGATATAAATGAGATACTTAATAACAGGAGGGGCTGGGTTTATCG
>JAGVOB010000159.1 GCA_020052955.1 Candidatus Omnitrophota bacterium
TATTACTGGATAAATCAACTTGTCCAAAGAGGTTAACTTATGATAAAATTGATGCTCCCACCAATGTGGAAGTGTCAACACATCTCCAAACGTGTACAGTAAACTTAGGGCTTGAAGGGAGTGAGCGCCGAGCGAGTAGCGAGGAAAAGCGAGCACGCGAAGTCGTGCGTAGCGACAGCGAGCGGGTGGCCGACCTGAAGCACCGTGTCCGCCTTGGGCGGACGGGCAGAAGGCGCCAAGTCCTCTTGGGCCCACCATCCTACGCTAATATTGGGCTAAGCAAAGAAGTAAGCTACGGATGGCAGGCCATATGGCTTTTTATTCACCGAAGCTTGCAATCTTGAATAGCAGGAGTTAGCGTAGGTGAACGGATGGCAGGTCAAAAAGCGGGTTTACCCGCCGAAGCTTGCTTTACTGTGTTACAAAATTTAAGCGAAGGCGGGCGATTGGCTCAGTTGGTTAGAGCGTCACATTCACATTGTGAAGATCAGAGGTTCGAATCCTCTATCGCCCACCATTGTTGCATAAGTGGACAAGAGGATTCGAAGAGAGCAGACGCCGACCGAATGGGAGGAAAAGCCGAGCGCCAAGTTATTGGTGCGAGGCGTCAGTCTGCGAGTGGCCGACCCGAGTTCGACGATAGGAGAATGAGAGGCGCCGAATCCTCTATCGCCCACCACCCTACGCCAGAGAGCTTAACGGAGAAGTAGGCTTCGGGTGGCAGGCCATTCTACAGCATGCTTAGACTGAATGTAGGAACAGATTCTGTACGATGAACCATAAGAGAAAAGTATGAGCGTAATAGCGGAACAAATTAAGGTACTTATTGAGCTACAAGAGTTTGATTTAAAAATATATAAATTAAGAAGGATTATCTCAATAAAGCCCGAGGAAATTGCAGCTCTTAAAAAATCGTTTGAAGATAACCTGAAGAATTTAAAAACGCTCGAAGAGAATTTAAAGAATCTCCAGCTTAATAGAAAAAATAAGGAGATGGATTTGGAATCGCGTGAAGCCAACATAAGAAAGTTCCAGGAGCAGTTCTTTAAAGTTAAAACCAATAAGGAATATTCCGCTATCCAGAAGGAGATAGATACCATAAAGGCGGACAATTCAGTCCTTGAAGAAGAGATAATAGGTGTTTTAGATAAAATAGACGCGGAGAAAGCGAGCATAGAAAAAGAGAAGTCGTCAATTGCAAAGGAAGAAGAGGCTTTAAAGGCCAGGGTAAAAGTAATAGAGGCTGAGATTGAAGCTGCGCAAAAAGAGGCAGATGATTTAAATTCTAAAAGAAGAGAAATCGCATCAAAGGTTGAGCCTCGTATACTGACGAGATATGAGAGGATACTGGCGAATAAAGACGGGATTGCGCTTGTGCCCGTTGAGAATGAGGCGTGCTCGGGATGCAATTTAAACGTTCCTTGGCAGGTTATTAACGAGATAAAGATGATGGAAAAGATTATTATCTGCGAAAATTGTTCGCGCATTTTATATATAAATGATTAAAAAAAGAAATTTGCCTTTAGAGGTTTTTATCGACGGGGCCTCAAAGGGAAATCCCGGCCCTTCAGGTATAGGTATAGTTATAGTTGATAAAGATAAAAGAAAAGAAAAATCTATTAGCAGGTATATCGGAGAGACAACAAATAATATAAGCGAGTACCTGGCATTTATTTATGCATTGCAGGAGATTTTACCCTTAGGTATAAAAAATATTACCGTTAAGAGCGACAGCCAGCTCTTAATAAAACAGTTAAAGGGTGAATTTAAGGTTAAAGATAGGAATATAAAATTTTTTTTTGACATAGCTAAACACCTTGTAGAAAAATTTGCCAATGTTAATTTGATTCATATAGGTAGAAATGAAAATTCCCAGGCTGACAGATTAGCAAGTAAGGCTGCAGGGAATTTGTTAGATTTAAAGTTTAAATCAGTTTCTAAAAAGAGCAGGTGGGATGATCGCCCGTTTGATTTTAGGCGTGAGGAAAGTCCGAGCTCCGAAGGGCAGAGCGGTCGCTAACAGCGACTCCCAGCAATGGGAAGGAAAGTGCCACAGAAAATATACCGCCCAGCTCTTTCCTGCAACGAAGAGATACTTCGAAGCAAGAAAGGGCGGGGTAAGGGTGAAAAGGCGATGTAAGAGATCACCGCTTCTCGGGTGACCGGGAAGGCATGGTAAACCCCGCTTGGAGAAAGACCAAATAGAGGAAGAGGGTTGCCCGCCCGTTTCCGCCGGCTTAAACTGGCGAGATGCTTCTCGGGTCTGGTCGCTAAAGTTGTATGGTAACATCCAACTTAGATAAATGATCATCACTCCGTTCGGGGTACAGAACTCGGCTTATAGACCTGCTCTTTATTTTAAAAATACAGCCCTTCACAAAATTCTGTTTTGGGCTGTTGGTTACAACGATTTTAAAAAGATTACAGCGATTTCTCATTGAGTCTTAATCTCTGTAATCCACTTTTTAATCTTTCTAATCAAGGGCTGAACGATTTTTGTGAAGCCCTATAAAAATAAAAAGGAGGGTAATATGAAAACGGCAAGTTTAGTTTTTGTAGTGTGTGTTACTTTATTAACGTCCGGAATTGTTTTCGCCCAAGAGAAAGGAATTTCCCTTATTCCCTCAAGGGTAGAGGCGGACAAAAATAGCGATGGTAAAATTGACCATTGGGAGTTCTACAGCGACGGAAAACTTGAAAGAATAGAGATAGACTCAGACTTTGATGGGACTGTTGACGAAAAAATATATTTTAAAGATGGTAAACCCTATAAGGGCGAACGCGATAGCGATAAAGATGGAGCAACAGATACCTGGCTCTATTACTAGTCGCAGATGGACAAGGTGGCAGGAGCTTTAAATTATTTATTTAAACTGAAAGAAAGAGGCTCTAGTGTAAAGACTGAATTTTTAGCCGGCATGACCACTTTTTTTACCATGTCGTATATAATCTTTGTGCAGCCGGTTATTTTATCTAAATGCGGCATGGATTTTGGAGCGGTCATGGTTGCCACCTGTCTTGCCAGCGCGATTGCCACATTATTAATGGGGATTCTGACAAACTATCCTATTGCGCAGGCACCTGCGATGGGCCATAATTTTTTCTTCGTATTTAACGTGTGCCTTGCCATGAATATCCCATGGCAAACTGTCTTGGGCGCAAATTTTATATCAGGGGTCATTTTTATAATTTCTTCGCTGGTCGGGTTTAGAGAAAAGATTATAGATATGATACCCGATAGCCTGAAGGCCTCTATAGCCGCGGGGATAGGGCTCTTAATAGCCTTTATCGGATTTCAATGGTCGGGACTTATCGTTAGAAATCCTGCGACCTTTATAGGCCTGGGCGATTTAAAAAGCATCCCGGTTTTAATATCAATATTCGGTATACTTTTTACCTCCTTCCTTTTGTCCATAAATGTAAGAGGGGCGATTTTAATAGGCATGATGGCTTCTACTGCCCTTGGCCTATTCGCTGGTATAATCAAGTTTTTCGGGTTAGTAAGTATTCCGCCTTCCTTAAGCCCCACGTTCCTAAAGCTTGACATTGCGGATGTTTTTCATAGAGATTTATTTATGATAATTTTTGTCCTGTTTTTCCTTGATCTATTTGACAGCGTGGGCACTTTAATAGGCATAGGCGAGCAAGGCGGATTTATGAAGAAGGGTAAATTGCCAAAGGCCAGGGAGGTGTTACTTTCGGATGCAATCGGAACGGTAGAAGGGACATTATTAGGGACATCTACAGTTTCAAGTTATATAGAAAGTGCCGCCGGTATATCCGCGGGAGGCAAAACAGGACTGTCCAGCGTATTTACCGCACTATTTTTCGTAATCAGCCTGTTTTTTTATCCCATAGTTAAAATGATAGGCGGCGGGTATCTTGCAGGGAATGGCCAGCTTCTGTATCCCGTTATAGCTCCCGCACTTATCATAGTAGGTAGTATGATGATAAAAAATATTATAAGGGTTGACTGGGATAACATGAGCGAAGCAATGCCTGCGTTTATAACGTTTACTATAATGGCGCTATCGGTAAGCATAACCGATGGCATCGCTTTTGGCTTTATTTCATATTCAGCGCTAAAATTATTTTCAGGCAACGGGAAAAAGGTGCACTGGCTTATTTATTTTTTTAGTATACTTTTTATATTCAGGTATCTTTATTTGTCAAAGGTATAACCTTTTCTTATAGTTATTTATCTAAATTTATCTTCGCTCTGAAACCTCTCCAGGCAAGTTCGGTATTAATTTATTTTTAAAGAGTTTAGTTTTATGTAACTCTTTTATTATAAACGGGATATAAATTAATCCTGTGCTTATTTTACCTGATTTCGGGAAATTTATTATAAATCTTTTTTGCGCCGCGAAAAAGCTACTTTTTAATTGACAAAATATATGCTGTTTGATATTGTTTGAACAGAGGTTTGTTTTTAAAATGAACTTAAATCAAAGGCAAAAAATTGTATTTATTCTTACTAAACTTGAGCTTGGCGGTGCCCAGAAGCATGCCCTGGATTTAATAAAAGGGTTAGATAAAGATAGGTTCGAAGTTTCCCTTATTACCTCAGATGGTTTTCTTTACAGAGAGGCAGAAGGTTTAACTGGTCTTAGGCTTGTAATAATTAAGTCCCTCAAAAGAGAAATTAATATAATAAGTGATTTAAGAACCTTTTTTAAAATTTATTGTGTTCTACAGCATCTGAAACCCGATATTGTCCATACCCACAGTTCTAAAGCGGGTCTAATCGGAAGGTGGGCTGCCTGGTTTAGCGGTGTGCCGGTTATAATTCACACTATCCATGGTTTCGGGTTTAATGAATATCAAAAGGTAGCGATAAGGAAATTATATATTTTTCTAGAAAGGATTACAGCTTTCATTACGGATAGGCTAATTGCTGTTTCAGATAACACCTTAAGGCAGGGTTTAGAAGCGGGGATAGGCCTTGATAATTATAGGCAAAAGAAGCTTAGCGTAACTTTATTATTAGTTTCTATAGGCAGGGAATTGCTGAGGATACCCCTATTAAATGGGGATTATTTAAGAAAGTCGGAAGAAAAAAAATCGCATAAATATACAGTTATAAAATACGGCATTTCAAAAGATATCTTATTAACAAAAACGGATACCAGCCTGAAGAAGAAGGAGCTGGGTATTAAAGATGGCGTGCCGGTTGTCGGAATGGTATCATGTTTAAAACCACAGAAGTCTCCAACTGATTTTATAAAATCAGCTTCGATTATACTAAAAGAGCTTCCCGATGCAAGATTTGTTTTGGTTGGAGACGGGGTTATGAAAAGCCGTTTGGTTAAGCTTATTGATAAGTTAGGGATGAGCAATAAGGTGATCCTTACGGGGTTTAGACGAGATGCCATTGAAATAATCTCCACATTTGATGTATTTGTTTTAACCAGCCTATGGGAAGGATTGCCAATTGTTTTTCTGGAGGCTATGGCTTTATCAAAACCTATCGTAGCTATGGATACAGGTTCTTCGGCTGAATTGGTAAAGGATGGCGTAAACGGCTATCTGGTAAACTCAAAAGATTATATAGCCCTTGCCGATAAAGTAACTTTTTTGCTTAAAAACAGGGATGTATTAAATGGTATGGGTCTTAACGGCAGGCACATCTTTAATGAGAATCAATTTTTCCTAGAAAAAATGCTAAAGCAGATTTACTGTTTATATGACAGTCTTTTAATCGACACGCAGAAATCCCAGGGCTTTAGACCCATCCTTTAGGCCCGACCTTAATGGAAAGAGGTCGGCCTATCCTTTCTGGACTAAAGGTATAAGGATGGCCTATCCTTGTAGGATTAGACCGGGGAGGTTCATTAAGATCCGCTGCATAAAATATTATAGAAGCTCAAAATGTTAAATTACATAATCGGTCCTTTTATCCTGTCAGCCTTATTAAATTTTATATTTATATTTTTCGCCTTCATTATTTCTAAGAAATTTGATTTTATTGGCAAGCAGAAGAGTTTGCAGCTTGACGACAGGCACTTACCCAGCTTCGGCGGCATAACAATATTTATCTCATATTGTATAGCATTGTTTTATTTTTCTTTACGCGGTAATTTTTTAACCCATGAAATTAAGCTTTTAATTGCGAGCTCTGCAATAATAGTTCTGTTCGGGATCATAGACGATATAGTAGAACTCCCGGCATTGATTAAGTTTGTTGGCCAGTTAATAGGAGCTTCAGTTCTTATTTTTTTTGGTATAAGTACCAAGATTATTCTTATGCCCCATTTTTTAAATGTGATAGTTAGCCTTCTGTGGATTATTGGTATTACCAATGCAGTAAATTTACTCGATATAGCGGACGGGCTTTCCGCAGGCGTAGCACTCATCTCTTCTTTAACTTTATTGATTCTGGGTATAATCGAGCACGACGTTACTGTAATTCTGATTGCAGCCTCTCTATCTGGAGCGCTGCTTTCTTTTTTAGTTTTTAATTTTCCGCCCGCAAAGATATTTATGGGAGACACCGGTAGCTTATTCATAGGTTTTACTTTATCCGTCATAGCCATACTTGCGCATTATGCGACTGAAAAAAATCCTGTTGCTTTACTCGCCCCAATTTTGGCACTTGGCCTTCCGCTATTCGATATAACATTTGTAACTTTTTCTAGATTAGTAAACGGGAGGTCTATTTTTAAGAAAAGCAATGACCATTTTGTGTTTAAGATAGCTTCTATGGGTATTGGTGTTCGAAAAGCAGTAATTTGTATATATCTGTTTACCGTGTTCTTTTGCGCGTCTGTGTTTATAGTGTGTTTTGGATCAAACTTGGTAGCTTTTTTGGCCTTATTGATAACCTTGATAATAAGTATATTGATAGGCTTTAAAGTGATAACGTTTAAGGCTCAAAGTGTCCAAAGATAAAACTATAATTATTGGGGCAGGCCTGGCAGGGTTAAGTGCAGCTTTTCATCTTGGCAAAGATTATGCTATTTATGAGAAAGAGAGTCTGCCGGGAGGCATATGCAGGTCTAAAAAAATAAACGGTTTTACGTTTGACTTTGGCGGCCATCTCCTGCATACTCAAAAGGCTTATACGGAGAATTTAGTAAAAAGCCTTCTTAACGAAAATGTAATCTCTCAATCCCGCAATTCCTGGATATATTCCTTTAAAAAATTTACGAGATACCCGTTCCAAATCCATACATTTGGCCTTCCTGAATCCATACAGAGAGAATGCGTTTTTGAATTTATAAAAGCAAAATTTAAAGACCAATGTAAAAAGGCCGAGCAGATTGACTTTAACAGGTGGGTTTACAGTAATTTTGGCAAGGGTATAGCAAAAAATTTTCTGATTCCTTATAACAAAAAATTCTGGACTGTCCATCCAAAAGAGCTTAGCTGCGACTGGATTAACGGTTTTATCCCGATTCCAAAAATTTCGGATGTTGTTAGAGGGGCATTAGAAGATTGCTCAAAAGTTACCGGATATAATGCAAAGTTTTTATATCCCACAAAAGGAGGCATCAACAGCCTTATAGAGGCCTTCTCCAGAAATGCAGGGAAAATAAATCTAAATATGGAATTGGTAAAGATTCATCCAGAAGAAAAAGTTATAGAATTTAAAAATGGTATCAGGTGCGGATATGATAAGCTTATTTTATCCGTTCCCCTCATTGAACTGCGGGATATAATGCAGGATAAGATGCCGTATGATGTAGGGTTGGCTTTTAAGAAACTAAGGTTTAATTCTATCTTCAATCTAAATCTTGGCATTGAAGGCAGGGATGCCACAGGGGCGCATTGGATATATTTTCCGGAAAAGAAATTTGTTTTTTTCAGAGCGGGATTTTTCTCAAATTTTTCCACAAAAATGGTTCCGGATAATTGTTATTCTATGTATACTGAAGTTTCATATACTAAGGCAAGCCCGATAGATAAGAAACTTATAGTTGGAAGGATAATAAAAGATCTTTATAGGGCAGGCCTGATTTTAAAGAAAAGCAGAGTCTTGGTTAGAAATATAGCGGATATTAAATATGGCTATGTTATATATGATAAGCATTATAAGAGTGCGACAAGTAAAATAATGAATTATCTTAGGAATAAAGGGATATTCATGATCGGTAGATATGGCAGGTGGAAATATATGACTATGGAGGATGCGATACTCGACGGCAGGCGGGTTGCAGAACAGATACGATAGGTATTAGAGAATGAAGATATCAAGACTTAAGAGAAGACGGTGTCATTATGCGGATACAGGGAAATTTTATATATATAAACTACATGATCTAAGAGATGCATTTAGAAACAGGATTCACAGCTATCTTTCAACGGCGGGTATCTTAAGCGGCTCAAGAACTTTTACCGGCCCGGCTGTGGTACAGATTGATATTACAAATCGCTGTAACAATAACTGTATACTCTGTTGGGTGCGTTCCCCGCTGCTGGAGGAGCTAGCCGCGACAAAGGAATGGGAAAATCGGGAATTACCTTTCAACCTTGTAGTCAGTTTATTGGATGAGTTGTGCTGTATGGGTACGCAAAGAATCTTTTTTGCAGGAGGGGGAGAGCCGTTTATACATCCCGAGATTATAAAGATATTAGAGCATGCCGCAAAGAAAAGATTTGAATGCCACTTTAACACCAACTTCACCTTTATTAATGAGGAGATTATTAAAAAATTGGTTTCCTTGAGTGCCATACAAATTCATATTAATGTGAGTTTGTGGGCAGCGAGTGCCGAAAATTATGTTAGAACCCATCCGAATAAAACCAGGGATACATTTTATAGAATTATTGATATGCTGAAGCTTTTCGCGGAGCTTAAGATTGTCAGGCACGTCCCGCATATAAATATCTATAATGTTATCTCAAAATTTAATTTTGCTGAGATCTATGAAATGGTAAAGCTTGCCTATGACGTAGGGGCGGATTCTGTACAATTTGTACCAATGGATCCTATAAACGGGAAGACCGAACATTTACTTTTGGATGAGCATGAAAAAAAAGAGGCCCTTACCCAGTTAAAAAAAGCAAAGACTTTTCTTGATAGTGATTTAAAAAATAAAGCCGGAGCAAACCTTTTTATATGTGATTATGAACAGATAACCAGAAGGTTTTTGAGCGAAAATGCCAAATCGGGAGAATATGATATTGATTTTAAAAATGCACCCTGCTATGTCGGATGGGAGTTTGCAAGAATTACGGCCAACGGAGATGTTCATTTCTGCTTGAAGGCAAATAATATGTCTATCGGAAATGTAAATAACCAAGATTTTAAGTCTATATGGACATCGCGTATTCACAATGACCTGAGACACAGGGCAAAATTTTGTAAAGATTCCGATACTTTTTTTAATGAGGTAGGTTGTCACAGGACGTGTGATAATCTCTGGATTAACGAGAATGTTCAAAATAAACTTGATTCAATTAATATATTAGATTTGGCAGTACTTAGAGGCATTAATTTTTTGTTAAATGGCAGAAAATCTTAAACAATGAGACCGTTGCAAAATCCGTACTTTAGGCGTTTTCCCGGCATGTATCACCAGATCTCTCGTCGAGACTTCATCTCTCCTCGAGATGAGAGCATTGAAAAGAAAAGTTTTTTCAACGCTCCCACAAGCTAAAATTTTTTATACATTCGCGGCCAGCAAAGTCCTCAAGCTAAACGATTGAGGTGACTAGGGTGAGGATGAAAAATGGCCGCTTGAGTATGAGCCACACGGAAACCTCAAAGTTATAGAAGGCTTTATGATTAACAGGTCAATTTTTGAAAAGGTAAAATCTAAATTAAGCAGGAAGGTTAAAAAGTTAAAGTTTTTAGCCGGCGAAGAGGTGTTCAAGATAAAAGATGCACCGGTTGTTAAAGAACCTGACGTCTTGTTTGTTTTTTGTCCTCCATGGGATGTTTATATGCCTCCACTGGGCATATCTTATCTGGCTAGCACTTTAGGCAAACTAAATTTTGAAGTGTTGATATTTGATATAAATATACAATTGTTTAATAAGCTGGACGAGTGCGATAAAGAGTTGTGGAGGGCCGAAAAGTATAATTACTGGGTAGACAAGGGGTTATTTTGCGCACTAAAGAGCAAGTTTCATGAGTATATTAAAGTTGCTGCGGATAAAATTATTGAGACAGGCGCAAAGATAATAGGCTTTTCTGTGCATATGTCAAACAGACTCTTCACTATTGAAGTAGCAAAAGAGATTAAAAAGAGATCAAAAGACAAGCTGGTTGTTTTCGGGGGTTATGGTTGCTCCAATGAGCAGATGCGCCATGAAGTTCCGGAAGGCGTTGTTGATATATTCGTGGTAGGGGAAGGAGAAGAAACGATAGTTGAAATCATGACTAGAATAAACAATCGAATGAGAATAGAGAATATAGAAGGAGCAATTATAGTGTCAAATAGTAAGTCAGCCGGTTTGAATTTACGGAAGCCAATGGAGGATTTGGATTCTATCCCATTTCCGACCTACCGCGAATACTTTTTAGAGAATTATATAGATCCAACCCTTCCGCTTTTAATAAGCAGAGGCTGTATAGGTAAGTGCGCTTTCTGCAACGATTATGTTCTGGCGCATCCCTATAGGGCTAGAAGTGCAAAAAACGTATTCGAAGAGATTATATACCATTTTAATAATAACGGCGTAACTTCTTACAGCTTTAAAGATTTGCTGTGTAACGGAAATATAAAAAACCTTGAAGAGTTATGTGATTTAATAATTAAGGAAGGATTAAATTTAACATGGGATTCCCAGGCTATTCCCAAAAGGGATATGTCTCTAGAGGTACTCCTAAAACTTAAAAAGGCAGGCTGCCATACCCTTATTTACGGCGTGGAGAGCTTTTCAGACAGTATTTTGAAAAAGATGAGAAAATATTTTACGGCTGAGGATGCAATTGAGGTTTTAAAATTAACTAAAAAAGCGGGTATAAGGACGCTTATTAATATAATAGTAGGTTTCCCGGGAGAGGGTGAAGAAGATTTTATGCAAACATATAATGCAATAAAGGAAAATAACGATTATATAGATATGTTTTCTTCGCTAAACACCTGCTGTGTAAATGCAGACTGCGATTTAGACACAGCACACGAGGATTATGGCATCATTCTGCCGGATAATCCCTATGAGAGGGCTTTAAAGTGGCATACGCCAGATGGCAATACCTACCAACTAAGAAAAGAGCGGGCATTAAAAGTTTTGTCTTTGCTAGATGAACTCGGCATATCTTATATGTGCACAAATGCGAAAGAGGAAAACCAAAGTATTTCATGGACAAAAAGAGATTCCTTGAAAACTATAGCAAAAGGCAGCTGAATATTATGAATACTGATTTAGTTATAAAAGGCATTTTAAATGAAAGATATGCATATGCCGGCCCGGATATAGTCCATATAGACCTTACCAACCATTGCAATAATAATTGTATTGGATGCTGGTGCAGGTCGCCTCTTCTTAAGGATAGGGAGATGCCAGATGATGAAAAGCAACTAAGCCTTCCTTATGACTTGGTAAAGAATCTTCTGGACGATATAAAGGTGTTAAACGGCACAAGGCAGATTAAATTGGTCGGAGGCGGGGAGCCTTTTATGCATCCTCACATAATGGATATAATCAGCGATATAAAGAAGCTAAATATAGAGGTGGATATAAATACGAACTTTACCTTAATTGACGAAAAAATTGCGAGGGATTTAGTTAAACTACAGGTAGATATACTGACCGTAAGCATATGGGCTGGCACTGAAAAGGCATATGTTGATACGCATCCAAATAAAGACGGAGCAGCCTTTTTAAAAATCAGGGATATTTTAGCCTTAATCTCACGGCTGAAAAAAGAAGAAAATGTAGCCAAGCCATGGATAAAGATTTACAACGTTATCTCAAATGTAAATTACTATGATGTTAAAAATATGATTGAGTTTGCGCTGGAAGTGAGGGCGGATGATATCCAGTTTGTGCTTCTAGACCCTGTTATAGGTAGGACCGAATGCCTTCTGATAAATAGCGATGAAAGGCGCTTTTTATATAGATTATTTAGTGAGCTTGAAAAAAATTATGATTATGCAAAATCCTTATATATTGACCCTGACGGGAAAGGCTCACTTACCATAACAGCCTTTTCCGATTTTATAAGGAGACTCTCTCACGCCAAATCAAAAGATGGCATATATGATGAGGATAAGACTCTCAAAATTCCCTGCTATGTAGGATGGCTATTTATTAGGGCGATGGCTACGGGAGATGTTGTTCCGTGCTGCAAAGGTCATCGAATGCCAATGGGCAACCTTTACAGGCAGTCATTTTCGGATATATGGAATTCAGAACAATATAGGCTATTCAGGTATAATGCGAAAAATCTTAAAAAGACCCATCCCTATTTTTCAGAAATTGGAAATAGCGCGTCTAAGAATATGGGGTGTTATAACTGCGATAATCTATGGCAGAACGAACCAATGCATAAAATTATTACGTCCGCGAATAAGGATATATTAGATACAGGTATAAGTGCTAAAAATAGGCTCTCAGTCTTTTTTAACAAGCTTGTAAGATTTTTTTGTTTTTGATACATTCGCGGCCAGTAGAATCCCGAGTTCGCTAAAAGCGGACGAGGGGCAAAGTCCTCAAGCTAAACGAGGGGAACAATGGCCGGTTCCTTCGCAAAAGCTCAGGATGAGCCATACGGAAACCTCAAAGTTATAGAAAGTTTTATGCTAAAAAAAATATTTGAATACAGAAGCGCTCTTATAAATCTGACAAAAAGAAATATAAAGACCAGGTACGGTAATACTATTTTTGGGTATATGTGGGCAATTCTAACCCCTATTGCTTTCGCGGTAATTCTGGATTTTATTTTTACAAATGTTATTAAGGTTGGCATAAAGGATTTTACCCTGTTTGTTCTATCCGGCTTATTCGCTTGGAATTTTTTTTCAAATTCCGTCACCGAATCGTCATATGCAATTATTAATAGTGCGGATATAGTTAGGAAATTTCCGATTCCGCTGGCTTCAATACCAATTTCTGTCGTGCTTTCAAACCTGTTTATCTTTATAACATCCCTGCTGGTGATTTTGCCGTTTTTCATCATAAAAAACTGCAGCGTTATAAACTATGTAGCTATTTTACCTTTTGCCACTATCTTTCTTGCAGCGTTTACCATAGGAATCAGCCTGGTTTTGTCTTCTACTAACGTATATTTTAGAGATGTGCATCATTTTTTCTCCACAGCACTCACGTTTTGGTTTTGGATTACCCCCGTTTTTTATTCTACTGAGATGGTGCCGGAAAAATTTCGCGGTATTTGCCTCGCTAATCCGATGACTTTATATACAAATATTTATAGAGCTGTACTTTTTGATGTAAGACTGCCGAGGTTTTCCGAATTTATATTAGCCTTTACCGTCTCAATAGTTACTCTAATTATCAGCGGTTATATTTTTACTATATTAGAACCGAACTTATCTAAACGCTTATGAGCATGGCAGAGCAGTCAGTTATATCCAGAGATTTATGGTCTAAGTATCGCATAAAATTTATCGAAAATAAAAAGATTGTCTGGGAGGATATTTGGGCTTTAAAGGGTATTAATTTCGAAATTGCTAAATCCGATACCGTATGCATATTAGGAGAGAATGGTTCCGGCAAGACAACCTTGTTAAAGTTGATAGCAGGACTTATAAAGGGCGAGAAAGGAGAGCTTTCCGTTAATGGAAGCGTATCCGCACTGCTGGAGATAGGTACAGGTTTTCACCCGGATTTGACCGGCAGGGAGAATGTCTATTTAAATTCATCTTTGTTCGGCCTCTCAACGGAAGAGATAGACAAAAGGATTGATAAGATTATCGAATTCTCCGACCTGGGAAGATTTATAAATGCCCCTGTCAAAAGTTATTCGCAGGGTATGTTTGTAAGATTAGGTTTCTCTGTAGCCGTACACTTGAGTCCCGATATTTTATTAATTGATGATTCCCTTGCAGTAGGAGATGCATCCTTCCAAAAAAAATGTATAAAAAAGATTGAAGAATTGCACGAATCGGGAAAGACCCTTGTTTTGGTTACTCATGATATAGGATTGGCAAAGAGATTATCCAGAAGAGCTTTGTTGCTTAGTAACGGCATTTTAATTAAAGATGGTTCAATAAACAGTATTACAACTTTTTATATCCAAGAATCGAAGTTGACCGAAGATGAAAAGACATTGTCAGATTTCTTGTATGCATACAAAATAGAAGAAAGGTTGGTCAGTCATAATTTTTCCCTCATAGTAGAGGATGGGAGAGTACGAGTTATGCATAATAATATAGAAGCCACAACATTATCCGGGCTCATAAGTTCCGTATATTCAAATTCTAA
>JAGVOB010000063.1 GCA_020052955.1 Candidatus Omnitrophota bacterium
AGACCTAACCGAATGACGATACGGGCTTCTTAACCGTAACCCATAGACGTTAGCCTAAAACTTTACTATAAACTGTAAACATGACTTAACGACAGTACACATCACCTATAACTTATAACTAATAACTATTTTCAGCCTACTATATTAATATGCCTTTTTCTAAAACCCACGCCCAGTTCTCCGGCCAGCGCTTCGCACTTTTTTATATCTACCCCTTCCAAATCTATGTATGTGATAGAGACCTTTGGTATAACACTCTTACATTCCCTTATAAATTCCTTTACGCTGTTAAAGGTTCCCGGGCCGAATTTGGGTTTACATATATTAAAATATTTTTCCGGGCTTTCGGCGTTAAGGCTTACGCATACCTCATCCACCAGTCCCGCAAGTTCGCTTGCTACGGGCCTATTATGGATAAGGCTGCCGTGGCCGTTTGTATTTACCCTTATATAGGCGCCCTTTTGCTTCAATGCCCTGGAAACCTCCAATATAACATCCAGCCTTAAAAAAGGTTCCCCATAACCGCAGAAGACTACCTCCTTATACCGGAGGGGGTCCCCGACCGCCTCAATTATTTCTTTGCCCGATGGCTCAAAATCAATCCGCAGGTTATGCCCTTTTACAAAATCAGTGAAGTTCCTTACGCAAAAAGTGCAGTTATCGGTGCATCTGTTCGTAATATTCAGGTATAACGAATCCCTGATCTCATATACGATGTTATTTTTTGAGCAACCCCCGTCCTTTATGCCAAAAAAATTGACCGCGTTTAAGCCGGTTATCCTTGCTATGTCCTCATAGGAAAGCCCGTATATATCGGCGGCTGTCTGGCACAGATACTTAATATAGGCCGGCTCGTTTCGTTTGCCACGGAATTCTTGCGGAGGTAAAAAGGGCGCGTCAGTCTCTAGCATGAGGCACTCGACAGGGACATGCCTAAGAAGCGCCCTTAACGCGGCTGCATTCTTATACGTGACGTTACAGGTAAACGAGACAAAAAAACCCATACCCAGATATTTTTTCAGATATTCCTCGCTTCCCGAAAAACAGTGGAGGACAACTTTTTTGGGGTTTACTTCTTTTAATATCAAAAAGGTATCGGGCTGCGCCTCCCTGGAATGGATCACAAGCGGAAGGTTTAATTCCATCGATAAAGTGAGGAATTTTTGAAAGGCTTTTATCTGGTCTTCTTTTGGCGATTCGCTTTTAAGGTAATCTAAACCTACCTCGCCTATTGCAACAACCTTCTTGGCAGTTTTAGCCTTTTCTTTAAGAAAATTTATAAGTTCATCCGTTACAACGGAGGCATGGTGCGGATGAACCCCAACGGTTGCAAATATATTCTCATTTTCTTCGGCAAGTTTTATGGACTCTAAACTTCCTTCCCTGGAACTTCCAACATTTATAATATACTTAACACCTGCTTCTTCTGCGCGCTTTAATACCTCGGATCTGTCTAAATTAAACTCCTCGAAATCTAAATGACAGTGAGTATCTATAAGCATTTTTTATTGTTGTATGGCGAGAATTGATTCAAGCAGCATGTTGAAGATGCGAGTGGCCACGGTGTCCGAGCAAAGCGAGGACGAACGAGCAGATTCATCAAGCGCAATTTTCCTCGGCGGGGAAAATTGCGTGGTGCTGCGAGAATAATTCTCGACAAAACCTCAAAAAAAATCCGCACTTACCTATCATTTAACAAGCGGCGACATCTTTCTAAGTTTCTTAACAATCTTCGGTATAACACTAATACAATAATCTATCTGCTCTTGGGTATTTTCATCTCCCAGAGAAAAACGCACAGAACCCTGGGAAATTACAGTATCAATGCCCATTGCCGCCAGCACGTGGGAGGGCTCAAGGCTGCCCGATGTGCAGGCAGAGCCGGTTGACACGCATATCCCCTTCATGTCGAAATTTAAAAGCAAAGATTCTCCCTCGACATAATTAAATCCCAGATTTAATGTATTGGGAAGCCGTAAATCCGGATGGCCATTCAAGTAAAGCTCCTCTATATTTTCACTTAAACCTTTATGAAGCCTGTCTCTTAACAGCTTCACCCTTTTAGCCTTTTCTGTATAGTCATCTTTAAATAGTTCAACCGCTTTGCTAAGCCCGGAAATAGCGGCAACATTTTCTGTTCCTGCGCGTAGATTCCTCTCGTGATTTCCGCCGTGCTGGCACGGCTCTATCTTTACTCCCTTCCTTATATATAAGGCACCGATACCCTTTGGGCCGTATATCTTATGGGCGGATATGGATAGCATATCAATTCCCAACTCCTCAACGTTTGTAGGAATCTTACAAAAACTCTGCACTGCATCCGTGTGAAAATATACGCCTTTTTCCTTTGCTATTTTTGCTATCTCCTTTATTGGCTGTATAGTACCCACCTCGTTGTTTGCGTGCATTATGGATATAAGGCAGGTCCTGTCGGTTATTGAATTTTTTATCTGATCTAAATCCACAATTCCGTATTTATCCACATCAACATATGTAACCTTAAACCCCTTTTTCTCCAGATACCTGCAGGTGGCCAGCACAGCCGAGTGTTCTATTTGAGAGGTGATAATATGGTCTTTGCCTGAATCTTTATTTCTAAGAAGCGTGCCTTTTATAGCGAAGTTATCCGATTCAGTGCCGCCCGAGGTAAATACTATATCCTGTGGCTCCGTGCCTAAAAAATCTCCGAGCGCCTCGCGCGCCCTGTCAACGGCATCTCGCGCCTCTCTACCCTTTGCATGCAGGCTTGATGCGTTTCCATACTGGTTTTTATAAAAAGGCACCATAGCCTTTAATACCTCTGGATGCACGGGTGTTGTGGAATTATGGTCAAGATATATTATTTTTTTCATACTAAATTAACCTCCAAAAAATTAATTTTATCAATTCATAACTCATAACTTTATCTATTCTATTCTCGGGAAAATCGGATTTCCTTTATTAACACTAACACCGGGCTTTGATAATCCCCACTCTTTTAAATCAGAAAATCTGAATTTTTTTTCCAAGCCAAGCTGGCCAAAGATGCTTTCGGCTGTTACGGGCATAAACGGCCAAATACTTATACCGGCTATCCGCAGAACCTCTACTAGATTATATATAACGGTATTTAACCTTTTATCCTTTTGCTTTGCCAATATCCATGGTTTTGATTCCTCTATATATTTATTCGCGAAGTTTATAAGTTCCCATATATGCGCGATGGCCTCGTTTAATTTCAGATCCTCCATAAGCGCATCATAGCCCTTCCAAATGGTTATGGCATGCTCCTTCAGTGTTGCATCATAATCTGAATATTTGTCAGGATAAGGCAACCTTGACCCAAAATACAGCTCAACCATACCCAGTGTCCTGTTAAGCAAATTTCCAAGGTCATTTGCCAGGTCGCTATTTATACGGGTCTTTAGCTTGTGCTCTGAAAACACCCCGTCTGAGCCGAGAGAAACCTCTCTCAAAAGAAAATATCTATAAGCGTCCGCTCCGTATTTATCTATCATATAAACGGGGTCGATTATATTGCCCCTTGATTTAGACATCTTTTCGCCGCCCTCTAACCACCATCCGTGGGCAAAAACCATCCTAGGCATATCAACCTCAAGAGCCTTTAGCATAATAGGCCAGTATACGCAATGCGGCCTTAGAATATCCTTGCCGATCATGTGGATATCTGCGGGCCACAGTTTTGAAAACCTCGCCGTATCGGTGAGGAAACCGGCGCCGCTTGCATAATTTATAAGCGCATCAAACCAGACATATGTTACATGGTCATCGCTAAATGGAAGGGGTATCCCCCACGTGAGCCTTGAAATAGGCCTTGAGATACAAAGGTCGCCAAGCGGCTCCTTGAGAAAGGCGAGCACCTCGTTTGTCCTGAAGCTAGGTTGTATAAATTTGGGGTTTTCACTTATATACTCGATAAGCCAGCCCTGATATTTAGAGAGCTTAAAGAAATAGTTCTTTTCGGAAATTTCTTCAAGCGGCCTCTTGCACTCAGGGCAGATTTTTTCCTTAAGCTGCATATTTGTCCAGAATGTCTCGCACGGCGTGCAATAAAAACCCCTGTAGTCGCCTAAATATATATCTCCCTTCTCATATAATATGCCTAATATCTTTCTTACCGTCTCTTTATGACGGTCTTCTGTCGTTCGTATAAAATCGTCGTATGATATATTTAGCTTTTCCCAGAGAGCTTTAAACTGCGGCACAAGCCTATCAACAAACTCCTTGGGGTTGAGATTATTAGCCTCGGATGCCTGTTTTACCTTTAGGCCGTGCTCATCCGTTCCGGTTAGAAAAAACACCTCAAGACCCTTAAGCCTTTTAAATCTAGCTATGGAGTCAACAATTATATTTGTATAGGAATGTCCTATATGAGGAGAGGCATTTACATAATAAAGAGGGGTTGTAATGTAGAATTTATCTGCCATCTAAATGCGACCACAATTGGATTTTAACATATTTATAATCGCATTTACCAATCGATATGTTAACATGTTTTGTTGTTTTTATTTATTTTTTAAACTCAACTTCTTTCTGGTAACCCTCATCAAATTCAACCGTAACGGTCCTCTTTATAGGATTTACGCTTATTATTTTACCGTGCCCTTCCTTGGATTTATACGAGGAACCGACCTTCGGCATATTTTTAAGAAGCTCGTGGTAAGTTTCAGATTCGTATCCGAGACAGCACATAAGCCTCCCGCATACCCCCGATATCTTGGACGGGTTTAAGGGAAGGTTTTGTTCCTTTGCCATCTTTATTGTTACGGGTTCGAAGTCCTTGAGAAACTTTGCGCAGCAAAACGCCCTCCCGCACGATCCAAAACCCCCCAAAAGCTTTGCCTCGTCACGCACTCCTATCTGTTTTAACTCTATCCTTGATTTAAAGGTATAAGCAAGATCTTTTACGAGGTCCCTGAAATCAATCCTCTCTTCAGATGTAAAATAAAATATAAGCTTTGACCTGTCAAAGGAATACTCCGCTTGAACAAGCTTCATATTTAGATTTCTTTCCTTTATCTTTTTGATGCAGGAATCGTAGACCTCTTTTGCCTTATTTTTGTTTTCCTGTAGTTTATTCAAATCCTCTTTTGTGGCGACCCGCAAAACTCGCTTTACAGAATCCTCTTTTTTTGGCGTATCGTCAATAACTTCTTTCCCGGATATCATCTCTCCGTAATCAAGCCCGTATTCCATTTCGACAATAACGGTTTGGCCTATTTTTATATCAATTCCCGTAACATTAAAATAAAAAATCTTGCCTGCCTCTCTTAGCTTTACCTGAATTAACTCGGCCATATCAGTTCAAAATCTCCTCAAACATACCTATAAACGCCAACTCTTCATTCGCATTCTGCAGCAATAGATTTTCAAGCTCCATTATAGAATTTAGCTTAGCATACAGCTCATCCAGCTCATACTCCCTGGAAAATCTTTCAATCTCTAAAGCTCTATCAAAGTTAATAAGCGCTTCGCTTCGTCCTATCTTAAACATTATGATATCTCTGAAAAAGCTCAAAAAAATTCTAATCACATCTTTAAACTCAATACCGCATCCGCCTGCACTGACCTTGGGGTCCTCTCTTTTACGAAAGCTTTTTAGCTCATTTGCAAGCTCAAGGAGCCCGTCTCCGGAAATCTTTTTTCGCGGTGATATAATAAAGGTATCCAAAATGCTGTTTTTATTTAAAAAAATATCCATCCCCGCTAATCTCTTCGCGTCTCCCAGGCTTCCGGATGAAAAATTGTTCACAAACGTAAGGTCATCCCTTTTAAGTGTAAACTCATTTGACAGAATTTCTTCTATAATAGCATCCGGGATTGCACTAAATCTTATCCTCTGGCACCTCGATATCACAGTCTGCCTTAAAAGATGCGGCTTTGAGGTAATGAGGATAAAGATAGAGTTGTCCTGCGGTTCCTCCAGTACCTTTAGAAGCGCGTCCTGAGCCTCTCCAGTAAGCGAGTGCGCATCCTCTAAAACAAATGCTCTCTTCCCAGCTTCGTATGGTTTCAGCGCCATAAGATACTGGATATGCCTTACGGAATCAATGGAAATCGAACCCTCATCGGTCTGCGGTTTTAGCCACAATAGATCGGGGCTCAAGTTGCTATCAATACGCCTGCAGCTTATACAGCTGTCGCAGGAATCCCCATTAGACCCATCCTTTAAAGGAATAGGATGGTCTATCCCTGTGGGATTAGAAACCGTACAGTTTATCGCCTTTATAAAATTCCTCGCCGCATAAGATTTACCGACCCCGCCAGGCCCAAAGAATAGAAAACTGTTTGTACCTATTTTCTGCTTTAAGGACTCCTTAAGAAGCCTTAGGGCGACTCCCTGAGATATTACTTCTTTTAATGCCATTTAATGCAACCTTCCTTATCAAATTTTGCGTCTTTGATATACCTCCTGAAACGGGTATTACCCTTATCCTCGAAGGCTCTTTTCTCGCCAGCTCTAAATAGCCGCGGCGAACCCTCCTGTGAAACTCCAGCGATCTTTTCTCTATCCTGTCGTCTCTCTTTGCCCTTTTTATTCCTTTTTCCGTTCTAATATCAAGCAGAATTGTAATATCCGGGATTACTGCATCCGTTACTAGCGCGCCTAAAAAGCGGATAAGCTTCTTATCCATGCCAAGACCATATCCCTGATACGCCATGGTAGCATCCTGGAACCTATCGCATATTACTATCCTGCCTTTCTTAAGCTCCGGCTTTATTCGCTCCTCTATAAGCTGCCTCCTTGCGGCAAGATAGAGAAGAAGTTCAGTCTCCTGTGCCATATTGCTGTTAGAAATATCTAATAAGAGTTTTCGGATTTTTTCCCCTATAGCCGTCCCGCCGGGTTCCCTTGTATGGTATATTTCGAACCCCAGTTTCTTAAGGAAACCGAATAATAATTTAGATTGCGTGCTTTTGCCGGAGCCCTCAGGGCCCTCAAAAGTAATAAATAGTCCTTTTTTCATATTACAGTATTTTGTTAAAAAATATTTTCGTTTGAGATTATTTTTAAAATAGTAATAGTCATAACTTTTGCGGCATCATAACTTACGTAATTTCAATG
>JAGVOB010000066.1 GCA_020052955.1 Candidatus Omnitrophota bacterium
CGCAATAAACTTCTTATCAGCAGTTACCTTAACTGGACCTGTCGCGTTAACCACGCAGACAGGCGGGGCTGGAGTTGGTACGATAACCTTCTCGAGCACACTTAATGGCGGTTCTACTTTGGGTCTTACAGCAGGGACTGGAAACGTTACGATGTCAGCTGCTGTGGGTGGTATTACAGCTCTTACAAGTTTGACTATAAGTAGTGCTACAAATGTATCTTTGCAAGCCGTAACCACAACCGGTGCGGTAACTCAGACTGCTGGTTCGGGCACTACTACCTTAAATGGCGCTATGGCCACCGGCAGCAATGTCAGTATTACGACTGGCGCAATTACCTTGTCTGGTGCAGGTAGTATTAATGCCAATACCGGCACAAATGACGTTACCTTGACTGCGCAAACAGGAGCCATTACTAGCGGTACTGCTACTACTGATATAACCGCCAATAATTTATACCTTAGCGCCATAACTGGTATCGGTAGTGCAACGACTAATCCTTTAACTACCAGAGTTTCAAACTTACAGGCCACAAATAGCACCTCTGGTGATATTAGAATAAATAACACCGGCAACCTTAACGTCTTTGGTACGGGTGTGCAAAATACTAATGGCTCGGTTTATATTAACGCTGCCAGCGATATTACTTTAACTTCACCCGTTACGGCCACCTACGTTGAACTTACTGCCAGTGGCTCGATACTTGACGATAATGACGCAACTGCCAATGATATCATTACTTCAGGCGATGCGAGGTTAGAATCAATTTCCGGAACGCTAGGCACATATACCAATCCTCTAGAGGTAAGTATTGGAGGACAATTATATATAGGAGCAGGAGGAGCGATAAATTCAATCTCGGCTATTTTCAATGGCTCTACCTCGGATAATTTAGTACACCTACTTTATAACGTTCCGGGCTTGGTAATATTTAATAACCATATCTCAGGCGGTAACGTTTTAAGCCAGCTCAATCAAGCTAATGCCCAGCTTAATCCATATATCAGCAATGTGTTACCATCTTTTATACCGATACATCCATTTATAATGGATAACTCTATTCTGGAGCCTAAAAGAAAACCTTTTCAACTTATATCCGATACTAAATAAAAACTACGGGTAGTGATTTAAAGCGGATGAGTCTATTTTGGGATTATTCGCAAGTCCTTTTAAAGCTTTGAGTTTTGGGCCTGAAATATTTTCCTTTACACTTTGGGGAATCTTTCGGGTCCCTGTCACCGTCTATCTCTACGCCAAAACAGATGCCCTTAGCTAAATCTATCTCCTTATAATGAGAACATTCTCTGCACTTCATTTTATACTCTTTTTCCTTTTAGTATCTGCCAATTAATATGGGTAGTGAGGTTGGTCTTATAAATCCAAAAATCAAAATGATATATCAAAATCCAAAGTGTTTAAAACATTTTGAACTTTGGATTGTCATTTTGGATTTTAATTTTTGATATTTGGATTTAAAAACAACCTAAGCAAATCAGAATAGCCCCGGTATATTCAAGCCGGTAATATCCTTCATCTTTTGAGCTGCAATATCGTGAGAATGCTTAACCGCCCTATTTACTGCATCCTTAATTGCCGCCTCTAGAGCATTGCTATCTGCTGTGCTAGTTTGAATTTTAACTTCTTTTACTTCTTGTGAGCCATTCATAGTAACCCTGACCAATCCATCTGAACTTTTAATCTCAAACACTGTATTCTCTAGCTCCTTTTTCATCTCTTCCATCTTCCTCTTCGCATCCATCAGCATCTTCATCTTGTCAAACATAGATAGTCCTTTCTATTTATTTAGACAGGCTAAGACTAAGGTTGAGGTTTAGAATTTCTCTTAATCTTAACCTTTATTATTAAGGTTCCCTGCGAGCGGGTAAATAAACTCAAGCAACCAATTCTTGGAGCGAGCATAAGGAGCGCAAGTCACACTCTTATGAGGCGAGGTTTTTCCGTAAAATACGCCTGTGCAAGCCCCTTTAAGGGGTTGGGGGTGCTTATAGGAAAAGCTGTGCTGAATGTGACGAGCACCGCAAGCGAGCGGAGAGAATTGTGTTGCTTGTAATGGCGAGAAAAACCTCAAAGCAAGGGATTAATTTATCTTTCTGCACGATGCTCTTTTCACGAGATTTGTGTTAAGGAGTTTTTTTATAGCGGGTTGTTTTGGTTCTTTAAGGATATTAACCAAAATCTCGCAGGACTCTCTCGCCATCTCGTATATCGGCTGATGAACCGTTGTAATTTGAACTTCCGATATCGTGCTGAAAGGGCTATCATCAAAACCCGCGACCGAGATATCATCGGGAACCCTGATATTATTTTCCCTTAATGTAATTATCGTCTCATATGCCATCTCGTCGCTTGAGGCAAATATAGCTGTAGGCCTCTTATCGAGCTTGATAAGCTCAAGTGTTGCCTGCCTTGCGGACTCCTTTGTCCAGTTACCTGTCATTATGTAGCATTCATCCTGCTTAATATTATTCTCTTCTAAGGCCTCGCTGAAACCGTAGAACCTCGCCCTTGCAGACTGGTTCTTAAGGTCTCCCTCAATTATCGCTATTTGAGTATGCCCCAGGCCTAAAAGATACCGTATGAGATTCTTTGTGCCTTCCCTGTTTTCTATCCCCACGCAGCTTATATTCGGGTCCTCTATAAAATTATTCATAACAACGAAAGGGACGTCTTCCTTTTTCAGCATCTCAACCAGCGCCCAGTTTGAGTCCACATCGGCAAATAAAACGCCCGCGGTCTGGGTTATATTAAGCATCCTCTCGTATGACTCTACATCTATATTTAATAGCTCTGTGGCGCGCAACAGAAGGTCAAAGTTGTGCTTTTCTACCATAGAGCTTGTCCCCTTTATTATCTCCATTGCATAAAAAGAGTGAAACATATCTTCGAAGCGGGGCATTATTAAACCTATGGTATTTACCTTGGAACCGGCAAGGCGCTGGGCAGAAACATTCGGCTTGTATTTAAGCGCCCTTACGGCATCCATGACCCTCTGGCGATTTGCTTCTTTTACGGTCTTGACATTATTTATGACGCGCGAAACAGTTGTCGTTGAAACGCCCGCAAGTTTTGCAACATCGGATATCGACATCTTTTCCATATCTTACTCCTTAATGACGACACAAGTTACGGAGTCCGCCCTAGGCGGACGAGGTAACTTGTATGTCGGAATTAATCCCGAGTCCGCCCGAGGCGGACGAGGGATCTGTTATTGTATCATCCGCTTATTTAAAAATTAACCTCAATTTTTGAAAACCTTCACTTAGGCTGCCTGCTATATTTAGTTTTCCATTCTCATATTTAAAATTTAGCCCTTCTTCTTCCAGGTATAAATCCTTCGGCTTTGGGCAACTCAATAATATATTAAAATTATTCTTAATCTCTGAAAATAAAATAAGCTCCAACAAATTTCTTTTCCTATTAAATCCGTATACCTCCGCTGTCGAATAAAGAATCTTAAAGTCTCCCTCTAACGGAATATTTAATGGCAGAAAAAGAGCGCTTCTCCTTGCCAACTTAATCTTTTTACCGTTAAAGCTGATAACCGTGTTCTTAAATGATATTTTTATTTTTAGCGTTGTCTCTTTCTCTACGTCATCGAGGTTAAAAACACACAGGAAACCAAAGTCATTGTTTCTCCTCATAACCGTGTGTATAGCAGGATTCCTAGAATAAAATACAGGCTTTGCGCCGAGCAGGCCTAATAGATATCTGACCACATCTATATGATAATCAAATATATGCCTTAAGCCCAAACCCACAACAAGAACCCTTCCTTTCCTTACCCTTTTAATAGCGGCGCAGGGAGAACCTCTCTCGGTCTTCGCGATTATCCTTGCATTTTTCATATTAAAG
The DNA here is from genome assembly GCA_020052955.1 of Candidatus Omnitrophota bacterium. Lineage (GTDB taxonomy): Bacteria > Omnitrophota > Gorgyraeia > VGKN01 > VGKN01 > JAGVOB01. Next base: position 3,872 of record JAGVOB010000066.1, read on the forward strand.
GTATGTAGCTCTTTTTCGACATATACGTCTCTATCTGTATCCGCAATGTATATAACATCCTCATTAGACTGCATAAAGCTTGTTATGCCGAATTCCCTCATAAGTATCTCTGATTTTTCAAATAGAAGGTTAAATCTCGGTATCTCCGGAGATATTACCAGTTGACCGCCGGATCTTACATATTCCGCCAGTTTGCCCTGCGTTTGGGGGTCCATAAAATCAAGGGAGAAGACCCATATCAGTTTACGCCTTTTAAGCTCTGTCAAAGGCTCTCTCTCAAGATCGAACATGCCGAACTTAAACCCAGCCAATAAAACAAGCCTCAATATTCCGTCGAAGAATAATCTATCTCTTTTTGCAATAAGGCCATTTATAAAATCACCTTTAAGAAACTCCGTAGCATAGTACGGCTGGTAAAAACCTATTGAGATATCATCATAGACATTTCCGGTCTTTTCCATCAAATGCCCGAATGCCTTTAAGAATAATCCAACAGAGGCTATTGCCTTAAGGTGCGGCTTTGTTTTGCCGTCGGAACCTATCGGCGCCTGCCATTCGTTATATGTACCCCTGAAGGCAATGCCCTTTAAGTTTTTACCTCCGGCAAATACATATCCGTTTATACCGTTTAATCCATGGGCGATTGACAGCTTAATAGGCAGTTCCACATCCTTTGGATAAATCCTGGGCCTATCCTGCCAACCCCCGAATTGCATCTCAGCGCATATCCTTGGCGCATACGCGCTAGATATGCTTTTTATCGTTTCGTTCATCGCGACAACATCATGAAAATTTTCAAAATCGCATCTTCTGACCTGATATGCACCGCCGAGTATCACGTCTTCAGCCCTCAAATTAAAATCCCTGAACATGGAGGTAGTCGTTATCCCCTGATAAGCCCTGCCGCATAGATCATAATCTAAAAACTGCGGGATATTTACCACCAAAGGCAGGTTTATACGGTAACTCTTAAGGTTATTTTTAAGCGCGCTGAAATATTTTGAAAAATAATCCCTGTAAAAATATGCCCAGTCAAGATACATTAAAAAGTTGTCCTTATCTACTGTTGAATCAGGCTGATTAATTTTAGAAAAATTAACGAATCTTTTATTATATACTTTATTGAGCGTTCCGATATTTTTATATTTTAATTC
>JAGVOB010000160.1 GCA_020052955.1 Candidatus Omnitrophota bacterium
CATTGAAATTACGTAAGTTATGATGCCGCAAAAGTTATGACTATTACTATTTTAAAAATAATCTCAAACGAAAATATTTTTTAACAAAATACTGTAATAAGAAGGGAGGGTTTTAAGATGAATATGAAATATATTTCTCAAACAGCAATAATTACTTTATTAATTTTCAGCTGTTTTATCTATGATGAAACATTTGGAGAGAATAAGGCTGAGAAATTATCCCCCGGCTATACGCCTCCGTTTGAATATTATGCAAAGCCTCAGCTTGAAAAACATGATAAGGATATAGGCGCCTTAAATAAGGATACCGCAGCCATTAAGGGAGAGTTAAACAGTTTAAAAAATACAATAGCTGCTTTAAATAAACAATCCTCAGAGGGAAATTTAAAAGACAGCCTTGATAAGCTTGCCAGGGATGTTAGTTCTTTAAAAAGCGAGATAGCTGCGCTGAGAACCGAGGCAGGCCTTGCAAAGCAGGCCCCTTCCTCTGTAACGGCATCCGATATCACCAGCGATATAAAGCCAAAGTTGTCAAGCATCGAGCATGATATAACCGGCTTGAAAGATGAAATAACATATATTAATGAGAAGCTGAAGCTTATGGAAGAAGGTAAATAAAACCAACTATGAGATTAACATATCGGTTGGTAAATGCGACACAATTGATTTTTAACAAAATTATGGTCGCATTTAGCTCTAAATAACCAGGAGAGAGTTTATGTCAAGACGTTTTTTACCAATCTTAGTATGCTTAGCAGCCGTGCTTTTTATTACTACCGGATGCGTCAGAAGAATAATAACGATTGATACAGAACCGCATGGTGCTAAGGTGTATTTTAATGGTGCCGATAAGGGGATAACCCCTGTTAGCTTTGAGTTTACCTCTTACGGATATATGTCTCTACGGCTTGCAAAAGAGGGTTTTAATGAACTAAACACGGTTGAGAAAGTAAAGGCGCCTAAGTATGAATATTTTCCCGTTGATTTTATTGCGGATAATGTGTATCCGAAAAATATAACAGACGAAAGAAAATTTTTTTACAGGCTTTCCAGAATAGACATAAAGGAACAGGAAAAACCCTTTGAAGAAATAAAGAGAGACGAAGACAGAGAACTTAGCTTATGTATAAAAAATTTAAGAGATAAAGACCCTTTCATAAGGCAGGATGCAGTTCTTAGGCTTGCCGTATTAGGAAGAAAAGATGCCGTGCCATATCTTTTAGAGTCTTTAAAGGATAAGGAGCCTCAGGTGAGAGCCAACTGCGCAAATACCCTGAGGATACTTATAGGTAAAGAGTCTTTAAACAGCTTGATAGGGTTATTAAATGATAAGGATCCTTATGTTAGAAGGCGGGCAATTAATGAGCTTGAGGTATTAAAGGAAAAAGAGGTAGTCCCGCATCTTATAAAATTGCTTAATGATAAAAATATTAGAGTAAGGGGCTCTAGCGTTGAGGCGCTTGGCGCTATAGGCGATAAGGATGCCTTAAGCGCGATTGTTAAGCTGCTAAGGGATAAGGATTCGTCTGTGCGCGCTTCTTGCGCAGTCGCGCTGGGAAAACTTGACGATAAATATGCCGTTCCCTACCTAATAAAGGCAATAAACGACAAGTATATAAGATTAGAGGTGATAGTTGCCTTAAAAAAGATCAGGGATAAATCTGCAGTTCCGTATTTTGTGAGGACACTTAGAGATTTCAAAGTAAAAATCAGGGACGAATCAGCAAAGGCAATAAAAGAGCTGGCGGATGAGAGTGTCGTAGAGTCACTTAGAGCGCGTCTTAATGATAACCGCTGGGCCGCGAGGGAAAGCACAGCGAATCTTATGGGAGAGCTTAAATTCAAGAAATCCCTCCCATATCTAAAGGCAAGACTTAAAAAAGAAAAGAATAAGCATGTAAAGACTGCCCTAGAAAATGCAATTTCTTCTTTAGAAAAAATTTAACGACACGATACTACGATAAGGAAATGATACAATAACATATCCCTCGTCCGCCACAAATTATGGCGGACTTCGGGATTAATTCCTCCGCCCAAGGCGGAGTCATTAAGGAGTTTATCAATGCCAAGAAAGATCAGAAACAGGCGGCGCAGAAAACGGATGTCGGGAAAGGCCCACAGGGCAAAAAAGTAATTTAGCCATAAGCAATTTGCTATTTGCCATTTGCTAAATCGGGGCGTGCCTGCCCGCCGAAGTGTGCTTATCAATAGAAGCATGTTACGGCACGCAGGCGTGGCTGAATTGCCATTGTTCTTTTTAAAAGAGGCAATTCATCTTGAGCGTAGCGAAAGATCTTTATTTTAAGGCACTTCGCCCCTCGCGGGGCTCAGTGTGAATTTCCGAATAGAAAAAATGAGGGAAATTCGGGGCGTGGCTCAGTTTGGCTAGAGCGCAGCGTTTATTGAGTGGGTGAATAATGAAATTAGAAGAAAAAAATAAAGCACAACTGCTTCGGCTTCAAGGTTTTTCCATTAATCAAATTGTGGAGGTGTTAAATGTTTCAAAGGGGTCTGTGAGTGCTTGGGTGCGGGATGTCGAGATTCCTTGGGAGTTCTTACAGAATATTAATAATCGATTGCGGCTAGGTAGAGAGCAAAGTAGAAAGGTCAGACTTATTAATATTGCCAATAGAAATCTGTTATTAGAAGAAACATGCAAAAAGGAAATCTTGCCTTTTTCTAAAAGAGACCTGCGGATTGCAGGTCTTATGCTTTATGCTGGTGAAGGCAGCAAGACGGAGAAAGTTTCCAATCAGCATATTGAGCTAGCTAATTCCGATCCTAATATTCTACGGATCTTTATTAATTTTTTAACAAATATTTGTTCTGTTCCTAAAGAAAAAATAAAGATACGTTTAATCTTGTATAGTGATATAGATATAAAAGAAGCGCAAGGATATTGGTCTAAAGAACTAGAAATTCCTCTTAATCAATTCCAGAAAGAATTTATTAAGCAAAGTTTTAAAAGTTCAGCCTTTCGTCATTTGAGACGAGCAAAATATGGTACAGCCCATATCAACGTATATGATGTCAATATATATAGAAAAGTAGTGGCTTGGATAAAAGCTATTTACGGATATAATAGAGATGAACTCGGGGAGTAGCGCAGTTTGGCTAGCGCGTTTGGTTCGGGACCAAAAGGCCGGCGGTTCAAATCCGCCCTCCCCGACCAAATATAACTCGGCGCATTTTTTGAGGAAAAAGCGAGATTTTCAAAACTTTTTTGCGCCAAAAAATTCTCATCACAACTTCTTTTATAATAAGG
>JAGVOB010000216.1 GCA_020052955.1 Candidatus Omnitrophota bacterium
CATTGAAATTACGTAAGTTATGATGCCGCAAAAGTTATGACTATTACTATTTTAAAAATAATCTCAAACGAAAATATTTTTTAACAAAATACTGTAAAAGGCAGAAATCCAATAATATATTTGAGCGCTAGCCGCATACGATTTGACGTAAAAACGCCTAACGCACGGGTTTTGGAATGGTTTCAATTTAAAATAACTATATCCCTCGTCCGCGTCGGGCGGACTCATTAAAGGCTATAATAGATCCCTCGCTTAAACACTTGTAGGCTTCGGGATCAACTCGTCCGCCGGAGGCGGACTCATTGAGGAGGTTTTATATGAAACTCAAAGAAATTTTTGATAGGGTAATAAAATTTGGAATAGAACATGATCCCCGCGGAGCGAAAGCTGTTAAAGGGCACTTAAAAAACCTGGAAGATAAATATAAATTACTCAAAGAAAAGGAAAGAAAAGAATTTGATGTAGAGCAATTAAGGAATCCTTATCATGACACCAGAATATTAAATGGTGATCCTGATTTAGAGGTTAATGAGGTTCTTGTAGGTATAGATATAGACGTAGGGGAAATACTTCTTGCAGATACCCTTAGAAGGCGCGGCGAAAAGATTGATTTAGTAATATCCCATCATCCTTCCGGAAAGGCTTATGCTAATTTTTATGAGGTTATGTATATGCAAGCGGAGATCCTGAATAACGTGGGAATACCGATAAATATAGCTGAATCCTTGACAACAGAACATATGAGGGAAGTTGAAAGACGCATAGTAGCTTTAAACCATACCAGAGCAGTTGACGCTGCTGTTATATTAAATCTTCCTTTTATATGTGCGCATACCCCCGCCGACAATTTTGTTGCATCGTATCTTAAAAACTTATTTGATAGAAAACAGCCGGAAAACCTAAAGGATATAATTGACATATTGATGGAGATACCGGAATATAGAGAATCCAAAGCCTTAAATAGGCCGCCAAAGATTTTGACCGGCTCCGAACAAAACAGGGCAGGAAAAATTTTCGTGGATATGACCGGTGGAACTGAAGGGGCAAAGGAGCTTTTGGATAAAATGGAAATAGCGGGTGTTAGTACATTGGTATGCATGCATCTTAGCGAAGAACATTTCAAAAAGGCAAAAGACAATCACCTGAATGTAATAATAGCCGGCCACATATCCTCCGACACAGTAGGATTAAATTTACTTTTAGATGAAATAACCCAAAAAGAGAGTTTTAAAATAGTTTGTTGCTCGGGTTTTAAAAGATTTAAAAGAAAATAATGCCAAATTTTATTCCTGAAGAGATAATAGAACAGATAAATTCCCGCATTGATATAGTAGAGATAATCTCTAAGTATATTCCTTTAAAACGCACAGGCAGAAATTTTAAAGCGCTTTGCCCGTTTCATAATGAAAAGACACCCTCATTTGTTGTCAGCCCGCATAAGCAGATTTATCGGTGCTTTGGCTGCGGCAGCGGCGGAAATATATATAACTTTATAATGAAATATGAACATCTTGAATTTCCGGAGGCCGTAAAGTTACTTGCAGAGAAGGCAGGGGTAAATATGCCCAAATTACAATTTCATCGCGATAGTTCTGATATTGAAGAGTTGTATGGAATAAATACCCTAGCGTGCGATTTTTTCCATAATAACCTGTTGAATGCAGAAGAGGCAAAAGTTGCAAGAAATTTTCTAAGGAATAAGGAGATAAAAGATGATACAATCGCTAAATTTAAGCTGGGTTTTGCGCAAAACCTAAGAAGCGGACTTTATTCCTATTTATCCGCTAAGGAAGCTAAAAAACAGCTTATAGAAAAACTGGGCCTTGCAGTTACAGGGAATGATAGATTTAGGAACAAATTTATGCTGCCGATTTTCAATCACAGAAATAAGATAGCTGGTTTTGGAGCGAGAGCGCTGGATGACACCTTGCCCAAGTATATTAATTCCCCGGAATCGCCGATTTACGTTAAGGGAAGCTTATTATACGGCCTTAATTTTTCTAGTGACCACATAAGGAAGCTTGATAAGATAATTGTTGTCGAAGGATATATGGATGTTTTAACGCTGTTTCAGCAAGGTATAAGAAATATAGTAGCAGCATCCGGTACAAGCTTAACAACTGAACAGGCGGGGCTTATTAAAAGGTTAACAAATAATGTGGTTATTATCTTTGACCCTGACGAGGCAGGAAAACTCGCATCCATAAGGGGCCTTGAACTCCTATTAGATTTTGAAATGGATGTTTCAATTGTAGGTTTGCCGTCTGGATTTGACCCCGATGACTTTGTAAGAAAATTTGGCGCGGAAAAGTTTAACAATATGATAACTCAAGCTAAAGATATCTTTGACTATAAGCTTGAGTTTTTATTGAATAAGTATGATATGTGTAACCTTAAAGATAAATTGATAATCATTTCCGATATGCTCCGCACTATTTCGAGAGTAAAAAATTCCATATTAAAAGCTAATTTAATAAGGCGGCTATCTGAAGCAGCCTCCGAAAACGAAGAGGAGCTGCTCATTGAGTTAAAGAAGGTAAAAAATAATCAGCTGTATGATTTTTCTGATATTAAACGTAGAGATATATCGAAGAATACTAGACAGGCAGAAAGGATTATCCTCGGCATTGCATTAGAGGATAAGGATCTTTTGTCAGAGGTGAAGGGAAAATTCTACCCTGAGGACTTTCATGACATAAATATTAAAAAGGTTATGTCTGTTCTTTTTGAAATAGACACAAAGGATGGGATCAGCATATCCAGCCTGCTTTGCCGATTTGAAGATGAAGCCGTAAGAGATATTATATGCGAGGTGATGCTTGAGACAGATAAACTTTCGGATAAGAGAAAAAATTTAGATGACTGCGTAAATTGGCTGAAACAGGATAATTTAAAAAAAGCCTTGAAGGATATCCAACAAAAAATAAAACTAGCCCAGGAAATTAAAAATGAGAATTTAATGCTTGAGTTGGTAAGCCAATACAATGATTTGGTGAAGAATAAAAGGCAGGAGCTTTAGGTAAATGCGATGAGAAAGAAAAGAACATCTAAGATGAATAAGGATATCAAAAAATTAATAGCCATAGGTAAGGAAAAGGGCCACCTTACCTATGACGAGGTTAATGAACTTTTACCGGAAGACATGGTCTCCTCTGAGGAAATTGACGAAGTCCTGATGATGCTTGGAGATGAAAATATACAGATAGTTGATTCAGAGGATGCGAAGAGCGTCGAAAAGGTATCTACTTTTGAAGAAGGAGCCGAAAAGGTAGAAGAGGAGGTAGAGCATTTACCTAAGGCTGCCGGCTTAGAGGATCCCGTTAAGATGTATCTTAAACAGATGGGCCAGATACCGCTTCTTTCTAGAGAGACAGAGATAGAGTTTGCGCAGAATATTGAGCAGGAAGAATCAAAGTTTAGAGAGGCGGTGCTGCAGTGCAGGGTTTCAAAAGGATATGTGCTTGAACTTGCAAATGACATGATTAGGAATGAAGTAAATATTGAAGAAATATTAAACGAGGAATTCGGCTTAAGAAAGAAAAGGGTGATTAAAAAGATTTTATTGCTTACTAAAAAATTACGCTCAGTAAGAAAAAATGGGAACTTATATCCCATTTTAAGCGCCTTTAATCTAAACCCCTCTATTGTACAGGATATAGCTAGCAGAATAGATGATAAGCTCCGCGAATATGAGTTATTACAGAAGGAAATAAGCAGACTTAGGACTAGAAGAATAAGAGGGCAAATTAACAAGCTTATAAAGAGGCAAAGAAAAATCCTTTCAGAGTTTGGGCTAAGCTATCCAAACATAAAAAATGCAATTAAAAATATAAAATTGCTAGAGCATAGGTTTAATAAGGCAAAAAAGAAACTTATAGAGGCAAATTTAAGGCTTGTTGTCAGCATAGCAAAAAAATATACTAACAGGGGACTCTCTTTTCTTGATCTAATACAGGAAGGAAATATCGGGCTTATGAAAGCGGTCGAGAAATTTGAATATAGGCGAGGGTATAAATTCAGCACATACGCCACATGGTGGATCAGGCAGGCCATAACAAGGGCGATAGCAGATCAGGCCAGGACGATAAGGATACCCGTTCATATGACAGAAACAATAAATAAGCTGATCAGGGTATCGCGCGCACTTGTTCAAGAAAAGGGTAAAGAGCCTGTTCCCGAAGAGATTGCAAGTTCAATGAAAGTGCCGGTAGAAAAGGTCAGGGGTATATTAAAAATAGCCCAAGAGCCTATATCTCTCCAAACCCCCATAGGCGATGAGGGCGATACGCATCTAGGAGATTTTATAGAGGATAAGCGCGCTATATCTCCCGCCAGTGCGACAGCTTACTCTATGCTTAAGGAGCAGATAGGTTCGGTTCTGGATACATTGACTGAAAGGGAAAAGAAGGTATTAAAATTACGCTTTGGAATAGAGGATGGCTGCCCGAGGACGCTAGAAGAAGTGGGGTCCTTATTTAATGTTACAAGAGAAAGGGTTAGGCAGATTGAAGCAAAAGCCCTCAGGAAACTAAGGCATCCTACGAGGAGCAGAAGGCTCAAGAACTTTCTAGAGCTAAGATACAGCGAGCAGCGCGAAGTTTTTATGGGCTCGTAGTTTCCTTTGTGAGTGTTGCATAATAATTGTTGCTATAGTTATCTGGAGTCCCACCTAAACTTACCACGCCCCTCTTGGGGCGACGTCCCGCTCCGTCATGGAACTCTAGTAACGGAATTAGCATTTAATCTATTTTTCCTGCGCTTAAGACTGATTTAAGAAAATAAACACCCGTACAATCCTCCCATCTATATTCTAACTTTCCCAAATATTCTCTAAATGCGGCCATAATTGAATTTTAACATATTTATGGTTGCATTTACCCTGGGCGTAGCGAAGGGTCTCACTTTCCGTAGAGATCCTTCGTCGCCTTCGGCTCCTTCCCTCGACCCCGAGGTCTCGGGACAGAGGGGCAGGATAAGTAAAACCAACCGATATGTTAAGTCTCATAGTTGGTTTTATTTAAAAATAATGTTGACAAGGTGGTAGGCATAATGTATACTTTTGGCATAAAGTGGTTAAAAGTGGAGTAAAGTAGAGCATATGTTTTACGGTGAATATGAACATAAAATAGATAGAAAGGGAAGGCTAATAATCCCTGCAAAATTGAGGGAGATTTTCAAGGAAAATTATGCCGAAAAGTTCTTTGTTACGAGGGGGCTAGATGGATGCCTTTTTGTGTTTACAGAGGACGAATGGAAACTTCAAGAACAAAAATTTAAAGCCCTTTCCTTTACAAAGTCAGAAGCGAGAAGGTTTAACCGACTGTACTTTTCCGGAGCATGTGAGGTTACCTGTGATAAACAAGGCAGGGTACTGCTGCCTCAGTATCTAAAAGAATATGCTTCTATTAGTAGAGAGGTAATAATAGTTGGATTATCAACTAGAATAGAAATATGGTCGAAAGATAAATGGAAGCAATTTTATGATTCTTCAAAAGATACCTTTGAGGAAACCGCAGAGAGGTTGTTTGAGGTATGAGGATAGAAATAGGACCCCAAGTGGGGAGGATAGTAGGATAGTAGATACGCAAGAGCACATACCCGTTTTATGTAAAGAAATCATCGAATATTTGAATCCAAAGGCAGGGGATTATGCGATTGACTGTACGGTTGGCTGTGCGGGCCATGCTAAAGAGATTTTAAAGGGGATTTCACCGGGAGGATTTTTAATAGGGATTGACCTTGACGAAGAGGCGCTTAAGATTTCAGAGGAAAATCTAAAGGGGTTTGAAAATAATTTTATGTTAATAAATGATAATTTCAAAAATATTCTTGATGCGGTTAAAAGAGCAAATTTAAATACCGGGGTTGATGCTGTATTGTTTGATCTTGGTTTTTCTTCCATGCAGATTAACTCTGCGGACAGAGGTTTTAGTTTTAATTCAGAGGGGCCTCTTGATATGAGATTTGATAAAAAAGCAAAAATTACGGCGTTTGACGTAGTGAATAAATCTAAAGAGTGTGAAATAGAAAAGATTATTAGAATGTTTGGTGAGGAACGTTTTTCGAAAAGGATAGCAAAAAGGATTGTAACCGCCAGGCAGAGACAGCGCATATCAACAACCTTCCAGTTAGCAGATATTATAAGGTCAGCCGTACCGTTTTATAAGAGGATTCATCCTGCTACGAGGACGTTCCAGGCGCTAAGGATATTTGTAAATTCAGAGCTGGATAACCTGAAGAGCGCTCTCAATGATGCTATTAATCTTTTAAGACCCGGTGGAAAAATATGCGTTATATCGTTTCATTCCTTAGAAGACAGGATAGTAAAGCATACCTTTATACATTACAGCCGTAAACACGTTTTAAATATAATAACAAAGAAGCCTATAAGGCCCTCCATGGAGGAGATAAATTTAAATCCAAGATCCAGGAGTGCAAAACTGCGAGTCGCCCAGAAATCAGCAGAAGAGATTAACATATGAAACCGACAAAAATTTTTTTGGCCATTATTCTGATAACATTTATTGCACTTTCTTATGTTAGACAGCAAGTGGAACTGTTAGAATTAGGCTATGATATGTCCAAGAAAGAAAGAGTTTATCTTTCGCTCCTTGACCAGAACGACCAATTGAGATATAATATCATGGCACTAAGCAGCCCTAATCAACTAGCTAAAGGGATTGCGCTTACCAGGAACAAATTTGTTATTCTTGAAAGCAGCCACATCCTTAAGGCCGGGCTTGAGCCAGCGTCCTATAAAGTAGTTAAGGGGAATGTTGGAGTATTGAAAAAGATAGGACAACTAGCTGAGGTATTTGCATTTAGGACTCAGGCAGAGGCCAAGCCCATAAATAAATAGAACTCATATACCCATTATACATTCGTGGCCAGCGAAGTCCCGAATCAAGCGAGGGGCGAAGTCCCGAGTCCGCCTTCGCTTCGGTGGCGGACGAGGGGAACAATGGCCGATTCCTTCGCAAAAGCTCAGGACACTGAGCAAGGCGAAGTGCAGTATGAGCCATACGGAAACCTCGGGCTAAAGCCTGCGGAGTTATGGAAGGCTTTATCACATATAAGGTTTTTTTATTGTGTACACAAATGCACAAAGGAACCGCTTTGTTCTGATTCTTATTGGTTTTTTAACTCTCCTGTCACTCCTCCTCATTAAATTAATTTTTGTACAGCTCATAAAAAATTTTCATTTTAAGAAACTTGCCGCCAAACAACACCTAATCTCCATTGAAATACCTACTAAAAGAGGAAATATTTATGATAGAAATCAAAAAGAGCTTGCCGTAACCCTCAATATGAATTCAATTTACGCAGTTCCAAGAGATATAAAAGAAAAGGAATATGTCGCAGGCCTTTTATGTCCACTGCTAAGGCTGGATAAGGGCTTCTTGATTGAGAGACTGTCAAGGGATAAAGGTTTTATCTGGCTTAAAAGGCAAGTGGATGATGTAACGGCACATAAAGTTAAGGCTCTAAGGTTAGAAAACATAGGTGTGTTGAAGGAAGGAAAGAGGTTTTATCCAAAGGAAAGACTCGCAAGCCATGTAATTGGTTTTGTGGGAGTTGACAACGAGGGATTGGAAGGGATAGAGCTTTTATTAGACAGGTATCTAAAGGGGAAAGAGGGTCTTAAGTTGGTAAATAGAGATGCAAAGAAACGCGAAGTCTTTCATCTTGATTATAAAATTGTATCGCCTCAGGACGGTTATGGTATTGTCCTGACTATCGATGAGCTTATACAATATTTTGTAGAGAAGGAATTAGACAGGGTTTTTAACAAAGAAATAAAATGTAAGGGCGCATCCGTCGTGGTTATGGACCCTAATACAGGCGAAATACTTGCCCTAGCAAATAGGCCCGCATTTGATCCTAATAATATTCAAGATTATCCTATGGATGCCAGAAGGAACAGGACAATCACAGATATGTTTGAGCCGGGTTCGTCATTCAAAATAATAACCGCATCCGCCGTACTAAACGAAAAAGTTGTTGATTTAGAGGATGACTTTTTTTGCGAGAACGGAGAGTTTAAAATTTTTAATCATACCCTTCACGACCACGTCCCGCACGGACGCCTTAGGTTTAGAGAGGTAATAGAGAAGTCAAGCAATATCGGTACCGTAAAAGCGGCTATGAGGTTAGGCCCAGAGAGGCTTTACAGGTATGCAAAACTCTACGGAGTTGGCTCAAAGACAAATGTTGAGCTACCCGGGGAAATAGCGGGTTTTATAAGAACCCCGCGCCTATGGTCAAAATTGTCCATAACAGCCATACCTATGGGCCAGGAGGTGGCAGTTACAGTATTGCAGCTCGCATGCGCAGTCTCGGCTATAGCGAATAATGGTATTCTGATGAAGCCCAGGATAATAAAAGAGATTATGGATTCAAAAGGGGAAACAATAAAAGATTTTAAACCCGTGGCCTTAAGAAGGGTTATATCGGAGGAGACTGCTTATAAGATGAAATCTATACTTAAAGGTGCGGTAGAAACGGGGACCGGCCAAAAGGCAAGGCTGGATGGTTTTAGTTCTGCCGGAAAAACAGGAACCGCCCAAAAGGTAGAACCTAACGGAACCTATTCACACAGAAAATTTGTAGCGTCGTTTATAGGGTTTGCGCCGGTTGAACATCCCCGCATAGCGATAGTGGTGGTCATAGATGAGCCACGCCCGTTTTATTACGGCGGGACCGTGGCCGCGCCAATTTTCAAAAAAATAGCCGACGATACTTTGAGATATTTAAAAGTGGAAAAGGAAAAGATTATGGCAAAGGGAAATGAACGTGTTATAACAGCCGAGGATTAAGGATGAAATTAAAAATTTTGCTCAAAGGGGCCGGTATTAGCGCAAACGGATATGCCGATATAGAAGTAAATGGAATCGCCTCCAATTCAAAGATTGTCAGGAAAGGTTTTTTATTTTTGGCTTTAAGGGGAGAAAGATTCGATGGTTATGATTTTATCGGTGAGGCTATTGAGAGAGGTGCAAGCGTTATCGTTAGCCATAGGGATTTTATTGCCCCAGGAAGTATTGTTAAAATTATAACAAACGAGGGAAATGATATCGCTAGCGATCTTGCCTGTGCGTTTTTTAATAATCCATCGGGATCTCTAAAGGTAATTGGGATAACTGGCACAAACGGAAAAACTACAACTAGTTATCTTATATTCAATATACTTGAGCAGGGGGGGTTTAAAGCGGGGCTTATAGGGACTATAATGTATAAAATAGGAGATAGAAATATCCCTGCTCTAAATACGACTCCCGGCCCCGTAGAGCTCCAGGGGTACCTTTCTGAAATGCTTGAAAGGGGGATTAATTACGCCATTATGGAGGTTTCCTCTCATTCCCTTGAACAAGGAAGAGTCAGGAATATTAAATTTGCATCGGCGGTATTTACCAATATAACACAGGACCATCTTGACTATCACAAATCCTTTGAGGGTTATTATAAGGCCAAGGCAAAACTCTTTGGTATGCTGGGTGAATACGGTAAGGGTATTATTAATGTTGATGATGATTACGGTAAAAGGCTCCTTAGTGATATGGGAGGTAAAGCCATTACGTATGGTATTGATACGCCCGCCGATATTACGGCTAAAATATATAAGATGGACATGGATGGTTCAATCTTTGAGATAATATTGCCGTCAGGAAGACTCGATATACATACAAGGCTAATAGGTACTCATAATATATACAATATACTCGCTGCGGTTAGCGTCGGTTTTTTATTTGGTATTGAAAAAGAACGGATAAGACGGGGCATAGAATCATTAGATACTGTTAGGGGAAGGCTTGAGGAGGTTTTATGCGGCCAACCCTTCAAGGTGTTTATTGACTATGCGCATACAGAAGATGCGTTGAAGAATATTTTGAGCATTTTAAAACCTTTGACTAAAGGAAAGCTTATGTTAGTATTTGGTTGCGGGGGGGACAGGGATAAGACTAAGAGGCCGCTTATGGGAAAAATCGCAGGTAAGTATTCAGATTATATAATAATAACCAGCGATAACCCGAGGTCAGAAGCGCCCCAGGCAATAGCGGACGAGATATGCGCTGGTTTTGAGGGTTCATTCGATAAATATACGGTAATATTGGATAGACTCTGTGCGATAAAAGAAGTTTTGAAGATCGCAAAAAGCGGCGATACTGTAGTAATTGCCGGTAAAGGGCATGAGACCTCCCAGGTTTTGAAAGATAAGATTATAAATTTTAATGACAAAGAATCGGTAGAAAAGATACTTTCGGGGAATATTTAAGATGGAGCCGTTAAGCGTAAGGGATATTGCTGGCGCTATAGAAGCCGAGTTAGTGAAGGGTGAGAGAAACCTTTGCATCAATTCAATATCGACCGATTCAAGATCGCTTAAGGACGGCGATTTATTTTTTGCCATAAAGGGAGACAGGTTTAACGGGCATGATTTCTTAAAAGATGCCCTTTCTAGCGGAGCTTCCGGAGTTGTTTTTGAAGGGAATGAGCTTAAGCGCGTCTTGAGTTTAAAAGAGAGCTTATTTAAGAAAAAAATATTTATACAGGTAGATGATACGATAAAAGCCCTTGGAAAGCTTGCCGCCTTTTATAGAAACAGATTTAAAATCCCCTTTATAGCAGTTACAGGAACGTGCGGAAAGACTACCACAAAGGATATAATCTTTAATCTGTTATCCTTGAACTTGAAGGTGTTAAAAAATGAAGGTACGAAAAATAATCATATAGGTTTACCCGTTACGCTCCTTCAGCTGGACAGGAATTTTGATGCAGCCGTATTGGAACTCGGTATGAATCACTCTGGAGAGATAGATTATCTTGCAGGGATCCTTAAGCCTCATATAGGCGTTATAACTAATGTAGGGTCAGCGCATCTCGAGTTTGTAAAGGATATTGATGGTGTTTTAAAAGCAAAGGAAGAGCTTTTAAGAAATTTACGCCTTGACGATATAGCTGTAGTTAATGGAGATGACGATAGGTTGGTGGAGGTTTTAGAAAAATATAAATTCAAAAAGATTACCTTTGGCATGAGAAAAGGGTGTGAATTTAGGGCAACAGAGGTGAATATACATAAAAAAATAACCTCTTTTAAGCTCAATAACGGCACTCTGTTTAAGCTGAATTTATTAGGTACTCATAATATTTATAATGTATTAGCGGCTATTGCCACAAGCAGTATATTTGATATTGATATGTATAACTTAAGGGGCGCTCTGGAATCTTTTAAACCGTTAAATATGAGGATGAAGTTTACTGAAATAAACGGTATGACTATCATCGATGATACTTATAATGCCAATCCATTGTCAGTGAAAAGCGCAGTAGATACCCTGTCTGGTTTGAATGGCAATAGAAAAATAGCTATCTTTGCCGATATGCTTGAGCTTGGAGGGAACTCCGAGCAGTTGCACAAGGATATAGGTAATTACATAGCTGCTAAGAAAATAGATTTATTGATTACGGTCGGGAATCTTTCCAGGCATATAGCCTCTGCTGCAAAGGACTCCGGTATGAAGGCCTCTAATATATATAATGTTACATCAAAAAAAGAGGCCGCAGATTTATTGAATAGAGTAGCAAAACCGGATGACATTTTACTATTTAAGGGCTCGAGGTTAACAAAGATGGAGGAGCTTATAAATTGCTTTACCACTTCTTATATCCATTAAGGGATTATTTTTTTGGGTTCAATGTATTTAAATATATAACCTTCAGGTCTATCCTGGCAAGTATTATAGCATTTTCAATCAGCATGATATTCGGCCCTACGGTGATTAAAAGGTTGAAGAGGCTTAATATAGGAGAGAATATAAGGAAGGAAGATTCCGTTAAAAGGCTGTATGAGCTTCAAAAGAATAAGCAGGGTGTTCCTACTATGGGTGGAATCCTAATCCTGCTATCCATAGTGTTTTCTACTCTACTTTGCGCAGATCTCACCAACATGTATGTTCAACTTGCTCTTTGTGTGACAGTTTATCTTGGTATAATAGGTTTCTTGGATGACTTTATCAAGTTGAGAAAAAAACGTTCGTTGGGACTAGGGCCCTGGGTGAAATTGACGGGACAGATTTTTATAGGGTTAATTGTAGTCTTGATACTCTATGTTAATCCGAATATAGATAAATCCCTAGATATTCCTTTTTTCAAAAATGCGGCGTTTGACTTAGGGCTCTGGTTTATCCCTTTTGCCATAATTGTGATTGTAGGCTCTTCGAATGCAGTTAATTTAACAGATGGTTTGGACGGACTTGCAATAGGATGCACTGTCATGGTGGCGCTAGCATACAGCGGTTTTAGCTATGTTTCTGGCCATAAGGATTTTAGCAGCTACCTCAATATATTTTATGTACCTGGTTCGGGCGAGCTGACGGTTTTCTGCGCCAGTATAGTTGGCGCTGGGCTCGGCTTTTTGTGGTATAACTGCTACCCCGCATCTATTTTTATGGGCGATACAGGTTCTCTTGCCTTAGGAGGCGCTCTCGGAACAGTAGCGGTATTTATAAAAAAGGAGTTTATCCTCGTATTGGTCGGAGGGATCTTTGTGTTTGAGGCGCTTTCTGTAATTTTACAGACCTTATCTTTTAAGTTACACAGAAAAAGGGTTTTTTTGATGGCTCCGCTCCATCACCATTTTCAATTAAAGGGCTGGGAGGAGTCAAAGGTTATAATAAGGTTCTGGATAGTTGCTGCCATATTAGTATTAATTAGCCTTTCTACGCTAAAGTTAAGATAAGATGCATTTAAAGGGCGGAAGAGTTACTGTTATAGGATTAGGTAAAACCGGCATTAGCAGCGCTGTATTTCTTAAAGACCATGGCTATAGCGTTAAAGTAAGCGAGAGTGCCAGAGGTGCTGATTTTAAGGATTCCTTATCGTTATTAAAAAAATACGGCATAAGGTATGAGACCGGAGGCCATACCCAAGATTTTATAAAAGAAAGCGATTTTGTAGTAACCAGTCCAGGGGTTAGGCTTGATTCAAAGGCCATATTGTGGGCAAGGGAAGAAAATATCAAGATTATAAGCGAGATAGAGCTTGCCTACAAATTTTGTCCGGCACCCATAATTGCCGTAACCGGCACAAATGGAAAATCTACGGTTACAACTCTAATAGGTAAAATCTTGACCGACGCCAACAGGTCAGCAGTTGTATGCGGAAATATAGGTGTACCGTTTATTGAAAAAATTCCTTCAATAAAAAAAGAAGATATAGTTGCTTTAGAAGTGAGCTCTTTCCAATTAATGTTTATAAAGGATTTTAAGGCACATATTGCTATTCTATTGAATATTTCGCAGAACCATCTTGACTGGCATAAGGACATGGCCAATTATATTAATGCTAAATCTAGCATATTTAAGAATCAAACCAAGGATGATTTTGCAGTATTAAATTTTAATTGTACAAGTTTAGCCACAATTAGAGATAGTATAAATTCAAAATTATATTATTTTAGTTTAGAGAAGAAGGTAGAGGGTGCTTATATTGAGGGTAAGAAATTTTATGTTTCTCTAAACGGTGTCTCCAGGGAAATTAACATCAGCTCTCAAATTCCTCTTAAGGGTAAGCATAATTTGGAAAATATTTTGGCCGCCCTGATAGCTGTTAAGTTGTATAAAATAAAGAATGGTGTTATAAAAAAGAGCATAGCTAACTTTAAAGGTCTAGAGCATAGGTTTGAGCCAGTAGCTTTAATTGAAGGGGTGAAATATATAAACGATTCAAAATCTACTACAGTTGACGCAACTCTAAAGGCTGTAAATACTTGCGATGGAAAGGTGATATTGATAGCCGGCGGAAGGGACAAGGGAAGTGATTTTACTCTGCTTAGAAACCTTTCGGAGAATAAATTAAAACATCTTGTACTTATTGGAGAAGCAAAAGAGAAGATAGCGGCTTCTCTAGATGGTTTAGCCCCAGCTATCTCCTGCAAGTCTATTAAGGAAGCAGTGTTAGTTGCTAAATCTATGGCAACAAAAGGTGATTATGTACTTTTGTCTCCCATGTGCACGAGCTTTGACATGTTTAAGAACTTTGAAGAAAGGGGAGATATTTTTAAAAAGGCTGTACTCAGCATAAAAAATTCGCTATGAGAAAAACCAGATTAACATTATTTACTGTAACCTTAATATTAATCTGTTTTGGTGTTGTGATGATATATAGCTCAAGCTCTTTGTTTGGGCTGGAAAGATACAAGGATAGTGCATTCTTTCTTAAAAGGCATCTTATTTATCTATTAGTGGGGCTTATCATTTCTTTAGTTATTATGAGCATAGATTACAGGTTGCTACAGAGATATTCAAGGCTCCTGCTCTTAGCATCCCTTTTTTTACTTGCCCTTGTTTTGGTACCCCATATAGGGAAGGAAATTGGAGGTGCAAAACGCTGGTTTAGGTTAGGGATATTTAGTTTTCAACCGTCAGAGTTTGCAAAGTTTTCTATAATTGTTTACATGGCGGATGCCCTGTCAAGAAGACAACAGAAATTAAAGAGTTTTTTGTATGGTTTTTTACCGCCGATGTTTATTCTAGGTTGTTGTGTAGGTATTATTTTATTGCAGCCGGACATGGGAACTGCAATAGCGGTTACATTAGTAGTATTTATAATGTTTTTCATAGCGGGTATAAAATTGATTCATATAGTCCCTGTTATTATTAGCAGTTTGCCGGTATTGTATGTCCTGGTATTTAATGTGGCGTACAGAAGAAAAAGAATTTTAGCCTTTTTAAACCCATGGGAGGACCCCAAGGGTATTGGGTTTCAGATTATACAATCCTTTATTGCCTTAGGTTCCGGAGGATTATTCGGTGTTGGCCTGGGAAAAAGCAGGCAAAAGCTCTTGTATCTACCGGCCGCACATACAGATTTTATATTTTCTATAATTGGAGAAGAGCTTGGTTTTATCGGTTGCGCGTTTGTAATCTTACTCTTTGTAGTTTTTATTCTTTGCGTCGCTAAAATAATTATCAATTCTCCTGATCAATTCGGCCAACTGCTTGGTGTTGGCATCGTTTCCATGCTTGCTCTGGAGGTTATCATAAATATCGGCGCTGCAACAGGTTCTATCCCCACCAAAGGATTGCCGTTACCTTTTATAAGTTATGGAGGCTCATCGCTGATATTTAATTTGGCATCTGTTGCATTGCTGCTTAACATATCGCTAACTAAATTTAAAAGCGTTAAAGCCTCTTAAGTTAAACCATATTTAATAATGTCTTGTTAAGCAAATAATACTTTAATCTAAAAATCAAAATGCAAAAACCAAAATTACAATTAAAAAATCAAAATTTAACTTCTGAGCACCTTTTGCTGTCTATCTTTTTACTTAATTTTTGCCTGCCCGCCTAACGAGTTCTTTGGC
>JAGVOB010000100.1 GCA_020052955.1 Candidatus Omnitrophota bacterium
AATAGCGGTGACTTTATAGTTTGGTAGTTTTGCTCCGGCAAATACTAAAATGCCCGATACAACACCTAATATCGGTGAAACCCACCCGGCCACTCTAAATAGATCAGTGAATAGCTATATAAATAAAACAGGAAGGGAAATACAACAATAGTAAGTCCCACTAGAGAACGAAATTCTCTGATGGGGTAAAGCAGAGGATAAATTTTATTCTAATTTTATCTGTATTATATTAGATTTGATTGTGCCTGCCCAGGCAGTTATACCAAGCTCTTTACCTAATTCGTAATTAGTATACCTGCAAAAAACTATATATTCTCCCGTCGAAGGAAATGAATACCCGTAATTGGTAAGGTTAATTTTTGTTTGAAAGGGTTTATCTTCCTTGATAAGAATAAAATCTTCTTTGGCGGGTTTTAAATGTCCATTTTCATCTTCCCTTGATACTTCTTGAGGGGCAATTTTATCTTTTTTGCCGCTTGGCCCTGAAATATACCATACCATTTTGTCAGTTTCAATACCAAGAGTATTGAGATAGTGCGTTCTTTTAAACCTTGGCCTAAAAGAAAGCTCTATATTTATGGGTTCTCCTACTTTATATATCTCTTTGTCAGATTTTATAACCAGCTCCATGGCTTTTGCAATATCCAGTAACTCCTGGGTTTGTTTACGCTGCTTTTCCATATCTGATATTTTAAGTGAATCCTGAACTTCTTTTTGGGTTTTTTGAAGCTTCAGCGTTTCATCTATTTGCTTCTGGGTATCCTGTTGTTTCATAACTCGTTGTAAATTATCATCTTGTGAAAAAACATAAACAGGATAAAAAGAATTGGTTAGCATAAGAAAAAATAGAATTTTTATCATCAAAAATCTTTTTTTTAAAAGTGTGCTAGTATTCATTTACACTCCATTTAGAATTAATTCCTCTTATTGATAAATATACCACTGACTCAGATTATTAGCAAGAAAAAAATTAGGCGGGGTTAACAAGGTATGCTCCACCGGGCACTAATAAAAAATTATCAAATTTAAGATTTTATATAAATTCATAACTATTTAATATTAAAAGTGTTATATAAAAAATGATACGGTTTAATATATTTATAGGTCAGTAAGTTTAATCAATAACCTTTTTAAATTTTTAGAGGTGGTTGATGTAAAACCAGCTGAGCCTGAAATAATTGCCTGGGTTCTTCTTTCAACTTCTTCTATACGGCCAGCTATTGCCTTACCGCCTGTTAGTACTCTTAGGGTTTGGATGGTTTCAAAAATATTCTCAAATGGATATTTGTTAAACACTTTTAATAATTCTGCGCCAAATTGCTCTTGGACAAAACTTCTAAGGCCATCTTCTGTGGTAAGCCTAGCTAACAGCTCTGGGTTTTCTGTTCCGTCTGCTCCTTCAAGTTCTTTAACAAGCAAGAGCACTAAGATAACTAATTCCTTAATCCCTTTAAATCTCTCCTCATTTAATAAAACAACTAATGCGGTTATCTCCTGTTCATCCTTAAGGCTCACGAGTAGCCCGGTTATTTCATCAAACGCCTCATTGGCTTTCTCGCTATCTAGCTTAGCTTTTATGCTGCTTAACCTGCCTGCTAAAGATGAGTGTACGGGTGTAGGTGCTTGAGATGAGGTATCTTTTGCTGCCATAGCGGCAGGGGTTGGTTTTGGCTCTTTGCCTTTTGCGCTGTCTTTTCCGCCGGCTGCTGCTTTCTGTGCCTGTGCATCGTTAAAGTCGCTGTAGAAGAGGCCGAACTGCGCCATCATGAAGGCAACCGAGGCATATAGCCAGCCGATATTCGTGTGTTCAAGATAAGCTGCGGCGCTTGCCGAGCCAAGGAGCGCGCTTCCTGCAAGAAGGAACATAAACTTCTTCCAGAGAGGAGTTGCGTTTATGTCTAGGCTCATACGTTTTGTGATGAAGTACGCAACAGCAATAATCGCTGCTGCCACCCAATTGATGTAGATTCTCAGCATAACCTCGGATACCCCCATAGCGCTTGCTACATACGGTGCAAAGGATGTTGTTGCAAACGCGATAACAAAAGAGATGGCCACCCTTGCATATGCGGGCATCCTGTTAAACCCTGCAAAGAGCGGAGTACCCTCTTGCCTCTTGGGGGATGACGAGATGACCTTCTCAATATCCATGCATACCAGATACGCAAAGCCGAAGGAGAAGAGTAATGACGGAAGTTGTGTGGCTCCAAAGAGCATTACCCCTGCTATAACGCCTATTGAGGTAATTAACGTCATTACAAGCATGGGAGAGACGAGTTTCCATACCCTTGCAAAGACAACCCTGAATGATTCCTTTTCCACGGTTACCGCTCCTGTCGGAGGCGTCTTTAAGTCTGTCACTGTAGCAGCTGGTTGTAGTGTGGTGCTACTGCTGGTGCAGCTGGCTGTAGTATTTGTTCCTGGCCGCTAAGTTTTACAAAATCCTCTAGTTTTAAGTTTAACTGCAGTAAGGTCTCCTTGAATAGGACGGGTTGTTTTGCCTGCATCTCTAGGAGTCTTGCAAGGTATCTCTGTAACCTGGCGTAATCCCTTGAACCCTCTCTTAACTGCATATCCAATAGCGGCACTGCCCATCTGGAAAGTCTAGAAACCTCATTTTTAAACCTTTCTCTAATTTTATCTTCAATCTTATCCTTG
Organism: Candidatus Omnitrophota bacterium; assembly: GCA_020052955.1. GTDB lineage: Bacteria > Omnitrophota > Gorgyraeia > VGKN01 > VGKN01 > JAGVOB01. The sequence continues at coordinate 2,659 of JAGVOB010000100.1, forward strand.
CTTAAACGGATAGTAGAGGTGTTAACAGGCATTACATAATCTCTAATGATTTTGGCCTTTTCTATTATTGTCTGGGGAGCATACCTTAATAGATAACCTTTGACAGGCAGATTATTTTCCTTTAGCACCTCTTCTCTTTCTAATAATTCTTCTCTTTTTAGCCCGGCTGCAGCGGCTGGCTGAGGTGTTTCAAGTTTTGCAGCTGGCTGTGGCGCTGGTGCAACTGGCTGTTCTTGCACAACCTGAAGCTGTGCCACCTTGAGCGCTTCTTCACTTATCCGTTTTGCCTCTTTATTTAACTCATCCAGTAAGACTACAACTGCATCTCTAAGGATTTTGTTTTCCTCTTCGCCTAATTTGTCTATGCCGGCTATGATTTTATCGTGAAGCTCGTCAGTAAGATTTAACATATAGCCTTCTATTGTTTCTGCGTTCTGGATATGCATGCCGGCATAAAGCCTCTTTTTGCCATCTTCTTCTGTCTTTATCCATACATAAACCCTTTCCTGGCCTGCCCAGTCGGATGGCGCATCTATCTCTTCTAACTCCCGCAGGATATTCCCATCTTCTGACAAGAGGATTACTTTTATCTTGCTGACTTTTTCTGTGCCTATTTCGGATTTTATTGATACGGGAACAAGCGATACATCTAAAGCTGTCGCTTGCGCCTTTACTATCCTCTCATATGCAAACTTACCTACTTTGATTGCAACGCGTAAAGGAGAAAGTAATGTTCTCAATATGCCCTCGGATTTAACCTTGCCTATTATGTACATGCCTACCGTAGAGACCGCATTGGATACCATGAAGAGCTTTAGATAGTCAAGGGCAAAGTTATGGGCGAATACTGGTGATAAGCCGGAGATAAATGTTCCCACGCCCGGCAGTAAAGCTGAGAGAGCTACAACAGTTAATGATATTAATAAAGGTATGGCTTGTGATATATCTGGTTTCTGCTGGCCCGTTAATCCCTTTGCCATATGACCTAACCCGTTTGCCTCAAGCTGTTTTGTTATCTTGGCATTATTTTCATTCTGATCTTTTTGTTGTTTTATGTTAAGTATGATGGCTGAAATAGGCAATAGCGCAGGGATTGAGAATATAATCATCTGGAAAGGCGCTAGGGCCGGTATAAATATGGTTAAAAGAGTAAGCATTGAAGTAACTACCATGAATCCTTTGCTCTTGGGCAGCTGCTGAATCCTTTGCGCAAAAGTCTGGGGTTGAGCGGCGGCTTTTGGTTTATCTGTAAGGGCTGAGCTTAGTTTCTGCTGGACCACCTTGCGAAGAGTGACGACAGCGGGTTTCTTGGCTTCTTCAATTTTGGCCTGTATCTCTGCCTGAGATAATCTTAGTAATTCAGGTACTTGTGCTGCCTGAGCGACTTTGTAGGAATGTGCATTAAACACGGGCGCACCGCTTGAACGGCCGAATACGCCTGAGAGGACAGGTGAAGCTTTGCCTAAAACCTTGCCAGGACCTTTAAATACCTTAGGCAGCATTACAAGGCCTGTATTTTCAAGGCTTGGAAGTTCATAATGCGCTCCAAAGTCTTCGGCAGATACATTCAGTATATTCCCGGTAGACTCTGTAACCTCGTAGGCAACGACAACTCCAGCCTTATCATAAAGCGGCCTTACAAAAACGTAATGGCCCCTGTCTTTTGCGTTGATATCTTTTGCCACGAAGGCTATGCCTTTTACACTGGCATTCAGAGCCTCGCTATTCTTCATATTGAGAATAACCGTAGGTAAGCCTAACTCTGTTGCGGTTTGTGCAACTATCTGAGGTGCAATACCGGGGCCATCTAGCGTCTTAAGGGCTTTCAGTTCTTCCTCGGAAAGTTCCCGATTTGCTGCTGCCTGCAGAATTATTCCTGTCATTACCTTGGATATTTCTTCTACGGATTTATAGACGCTATGTTCTGCAAGATACGGCCTTATCGCTGAGACTGAGCAGTTCTGGATTAATGAACCGAAGAGACTACTAAATGCAAATGAAAATGCATCTGTAACCCTTCCATTCTTTATAATAGCCCTTTCAATAACCGGCTCTCCTAAGGCAAGCCTTTCAACTTCTGACTTAACCTCCTCTTGCATCTTCTGTACCTGGTCGATGCGGGATTTAATTTGAGGTATCTCTTTAGGATTTGCATTCTTAAGTTGTTTGTCTAATTCTCCCAGATGCCCTGTAATCTGTTGGAAGTATTCACTATAGTGTTTCAAAAGCTGCTTTATAACCATCTCTCTAAGCGCTGGCTGGCCATCGAGTAAACCATTTAGCATCCGGGCTAAGTTCTCTTGTTTCTTGGTGTCAAGTTTAACTATATTCTGCAGCGCATTATTTATGCCTTGTCTTACTGATTTTTGTATCTCATCCGGTTTGGCAGAAACAGCAATTTCATTATTGACTTTCGCAAGCTCTTTTTGTATGGTTTCGTTATTCGGATTAAGCACCAATGCCTTAAGCAGGGCTTGTTTTCTCAGCTCCAGAGTATTGCCGGGATTAAATGCAACCTGTAATAACTCATCTAAGAGTGTATCCTTTGACCTGGTTAATTCGGCAAGGCTGAGCGGGCTTGAGGATATTCCCATTAATGATTCCATTGCTTTAGCTATCTGTTTCTTATCTTTTGCTGTCTGGGTAAATGGAATGCGGCCGAGGATAGCCTCTTTAGTAAATCCTTTTCGTAGGCTACTAAATTTTTCTTTCGCTTTAGTAGAGAGTTGCCTTAGCTCATATAAAACCCTTGACTTAAAGGTACGGAGGCCTTCATATTGAACAACTTTCTCGCTATTTGGTTTTTCTATTTGAGTGGTAGTAAGGATAGATTGTAGCTCGCCATTTAATATCTGCATCTTAGCCGTTACTTCTTGGCTCTGGGTAGCTTCAACTGAAGTTACCGGATTACCCTGCGCATCGAGCAGCTTACCTGAAAGCCAAGAAATATCAGAAATATCGTGTATATAGGTATTATCAGCAGCTCTAAGTGGCGTATTCGCCATGGCTACATTCTTGAGCAATACCCCTCTGCCTGAAACATCGCCCTGTGCAATCCGAGCATTCCAAATAATAGGAAGAATACCTTGGTTTATGGTAACACCCTGACCAAGCTCGCTGTTTCCTATAAGAATGGCTCCATTTTCAATTCTCATATCACCCATCTGTCCCCTTACCGCCATAAACAGTATCCTGCGGTATTCAGAGGAAAGAGATTCCTTTGCGCCAAGATTAATTATCCTGCGACCAGATTTATCAAATAATATTACCGCTATCTCACCGTTTACCAAACCTATTCCATGATGATAAATAACTGCTCCGTCTTGCCCTTTCTCGCTATATCCAATTAAATCTCTAAGGCCTACATCTCTATCCAAATCTACTGCTCTTATATCTACCAATCTCTGGGCAAGTTGTAATATCCTTTTGGCATTGACATCGCTAGACGTGCTTTCATCAACAGTAACTGTAAGGCCAACCATACTCAACAGCGTGTTCAATGTAGCGTAATCTTTATTGCCTAACACCTCGCTCAACTGATTTAATACTAAGCCAAATACCTTTCCTGCGCGAGTGATTGTCTTATTTGCGTTCACCATGTCGTGTTTTTTAAGCCACTCTATAGCCTCTTCTGCTACTACTTGGTCGCCCAATTTCTGCTGGCTAGAAAGTTGCGTGGCAAGCTCTTCTGTGTTAGCCACCTGTTTCATCTGGGATTGCTTGAGGGCAGCTTCTTGCGTCTCTATGACCTGCTGATTCAATATCATGGGGCTTGAATGCGGCGCTCTAAAAGGTAGCTCTGAAGGATTATACCCTTCTTGAATCCTATTTATAAGTGCTTCTAGGGACATTTCTCCAAATAACTCTCTCTCTCCTGTCTTATTCCCTTCGACCCATGCATCAAATGTCTCCTGGATATCAAAGGCAAAGGTACCATCTTCATTAGTAGCGATATCTTTCGCTACAAGACCTTCTAACGTACCCCTTGAGTCTAATGAAAGGCTATTGTAGAATTCAGAGTGAGCGCTACGGGTTGAATCCGCCCACACCAACCCTGCAAGGAATATCTGCAGCTGCTGGAAATCTCGTGCGAGTTTCTCTACGCTCTTTGAGGGCGTCTTTCCGGAATTATCAATATCGTCTCCCGTATTCTCCCAGAACTCAAGTAGTTTCGCTTTAATTAGTGCGGAATCTTTCTGACTGGTTGCATTATGCATAAGTTTATAAATAATATCGCTTACCACCGTCCGTGCTGCTTGCTCCATTACCTCAAAACGGCCGCTCTTCCAGAGCTCTCCTTCATTCTTAAAGAGTGCATCTGCCAAGGCATCTACCCTTGCACCCTTAGCATCTAGCCCTCTTACAAAGACGTTAAAGTTATTTATCACTCCGGCTAAACGCCCCATTCTTCCTAACATCTGGATGAATTCATAGAGGTGGGTAGCCTGGGCATCGATAAAGAACTGGAAGAGGGTATCTTTTTGGGTATTCAAGCTTAAGGCGAAGATATCACCCGTATTTAACAACACAAAGCTTCTTCTATTGCTACCTATATTTTCCTGGGCTTGGGTATTGAGATAATCTGGGCTGAGATTACCTTGGCTATCAATCCACTTTTCTGCCCACTTCTTTGTCGCGACAGAATCTATTACAAGCCCTCCTTCTCCCTTATTCGCTGAGGCATCCCATGTATAGAGGACCCAGTCTTTACCTTTATGGTGGACGAATTCAAAATTAGAAATATCATTACCCTTTGCCTGTCTCTCCCTAAGCTGTGTTTCAATTTCAGCCTTTATCATATCTGATAAGCGTGCATGATCCATTACAGAAGGACCTTGCAAGAATACCTCGTGGAAGTTATTCCTTCTTCCGTCTAACCACTTCTTTACTGCCTCGCTTACCATTGCCCTTTCGCTTGAAACATCTCCATTTCTTCCGAGCCTACGTATATTCCCTTCTCTTAACCTCCATGCGCGATTATCGGGCGCGTCCTTATCAGTATAGCGGGCGGCTTCTTCTCCTATACCTAAGTGTCGTGCAAATAAATCTTGTATCTTTCCTGCCGTAAAATACTTGAGCGTACCGCGTATCGTACTGCCGCTTTCTACCTTAAAACCTAATGCCTCCTGTAATGCCCTCGCAGGACCCTGTGTTGCAGAAAGGGTTACTGCCTTACCGCCATTGGCTTTGATAGTGCTTATATACTCATGGATAGAACCGTGCATTGCCTGCGGGTTAATTTTGACAAGCTCTAAATTATCCTTGTATTCCTTGGCAGAATATCTCCCGCTGCTTAACACGGCAAACATATAGTTCATTACCGCAACGCCCCAGGTTGAGTCCTGTAGGTTTGTCTTAAGGTCGCCGAACTGCACGGGTGACGACTTGAGATGTCCTGCCCACTCATTCATCTCACTTTGCGGGACCTTTCCTCTTACCATTTGTGCCATCTCTTCAATATTGGCAGGGGTTATTTCCGACTCGTTAATTAAGCCGTGTTCTATTCCATAGGTTAATGCAATGACGAGGTCTTTATTATTCTGGATAGTCTCAAAACCCTGGATTGTATTAAGGCGCTGGGTGAGCTTGTTAATATCATCTACTACATAGTCTGCATCTATGGTAACGCCAATAGCCTGGGTAACCGAGACATACGCCAAGTGTTTAAGTAGCGCCTTTAACTCTTTATGATTCACGGAATTATTGTCCCTGATTTCATCTACGCTAATATCAACCCCTTCGGCGCTCTTAGCCCACTGAGCATAGAGGCCTAATAAGAGATCATTGAATACAGGTTTCTTTAGTTCCTCGACCGATTTATCTAAGGTCTGGATCTCTACAAACTTTCCTAAATTTAACCAGCTTATGTTATCGGTATTATTAAAATCTTCGGTACCTTTAAAATATGTTACAAATCCATTCTCTTTAGCCCATGCCCATATATCAAAACCTTTATCTTTCTCCCCCGCTTCTTCTATTACTCTTTTTGCCTCTGTCTGGGCATTCTTGGAGGTTAATTTAGAGGCATCTTCTATCAGTCCACTCTCCATCCCATATTCCAACGCGAGTAATAATTCTGCATTCTGCTGCATAAAGGAGAGAAGCCTTCCTGCCTCTATTCTAAAGTTCTTGGGGAGTTTAACCTTATCGCTATTTATTCCAAATATAAAAGAGATTAATACAACTGTATGGATTTCATCAAATACCGCCATTACGCCTTTAGAGCCCTGTTTTGTTGTACCGGTTAAGATATCATAGCCCTTCTTTACATTTGGATCGTCCTGTGACATGGTAACGCCGAAGCCGCCTACCTCAAATATAGTAAAGATAATATCGGAGTTTCCCATCTTCTCAATAATACCGGTTTTAGTATTATTCCTAAATTCATCCAGCGATGATACCGAAGCCATGTTAAAACCTAGGATGCCGTAAAGCTCATCTGCCCCTGCGAGGGCTTGATTTAACTTCGGTACATCTATTAGATTGATGACGCTTCTCTCATATCCCGCAATCTGCCCTGCGATGGCAGCCAAATGCGCCATTATGAAGGTTTTTCCTGCTGCGGTTAGATCTTCAAATGCCACAGAATCGCTTACAATATACTCAATGAATCTCCGTGCCTGGTTAGCATCGATATAATCGGTATTCCTCGCTATCATAAATGCCCTTAATGTATTGTTCAGGAATTCTACGAGCCTTACTTCTTCTTCTGTGGCACCCTCCCGGGCTACAAATTCTACGTGTCGCTCAACCGTGGTCTTTCCAGAGGTCTTATACCCTGTTTCTGCTCTCTGTTGGATCTGAAGGTTACCGCCAAGCTGATACACTGTAAAGGTTTTCCCGTTCTCGCTTGATGTCCCAATGGGGGTAGCTATATTCTTGTATCCATCGGCCTCCAGCAAACTCACTACCCTATCCATGCTCATCCTGTGCGTAGTAATATATCCTTTTATATCTAAGAGTGCTAGGTCATGAAGGCTGAGATTTAAAAGAGGCTGTGCGTTTAACTTATTATTCTTTTCTAATTTAGCATCCCGGCTGGCTAATACAGCTATCGCCTCCTGTAGTTTTTTCTGTTGTGCACTATTGTAATTAAAAGCCTGCGCAATGAGTGTAACCGCAAGTTGTGCGGCAACTTGAGGAGCCTGGCCTTCCTCTACGCCATTATTGATTAATATATCCTTTAAGCCGGTAAAGGTTAATATATCGAGTCTGCCTGCATCGCTTAAGGCGGTTAATTCCGCTATAATTGCGGAAACGGATGTATCGGGAATTCCGATGTTAGAGGGGATTTTGAAGGTATTATCAATTTGTATGGAGGATGCCGGAGCGATAACCAATGCTTTGGCAAAGGAGTGTAGGTCACTAAGTGCAATGTCGTTGGCGGGAGGGCCATTGGGGCTATGTAATGCTCCTATTGCCTCGTACATCAGAGCTAATACAAGCGTATCTGCAATACCTGTCTGAAGAGCAATAATAACCGCAACCTGCGCTGCTAAGTCTTCCTCTAAACCGTTCTTTGCAAGTGCCTCGTAAACGGCTCCCAAGCGTAGCATGCTGATATCTCCTGATACATCTTTTAATACCTGATTTGCTATTCCTATCGCCTTGGCGAGGCTACCTCGTTGAGCCTTAGAGGCATTCTCCATATTCGCGATGAGCTCTGTTATCATTGGTACGGTGGTAGTATGTGGGCTAAGTCGTTTAAGGGTGTTTAACGCACCTCTTAACTGCGCTACTGAAGTGTCTAAATCGGTGAGGTTTAACTGCGGTGCTGGCAACCTTTTCTGAGAGAAGAGGGTTAACTCCCTGTCAAGCACTACCCCCATCTCATATAAAATAGCTGTAACTGCTGATAATCCTTGAAGTTGCGTTGCAACAGAAAGCACTGTGTACTGTTGCGCTTCCGTAAGGCCTAGCTGCTCGGCACCTACGGCAGTGTTAAGTGATTGTGTCGCCGGGATAGCTAAAGTGTTAAGATTGCTGCTTGCTCCTGGTAATGATACGGTAAATGTTCCTTCGCTATTAACCGTTATTCTGGTGCCAAGCCCTGCTAATGATTGCATTTGCTGTATCGCTCCAACCAATGCCCCTACATCAACATTAACGCCTTCTGCCATCATCTGCGCTATCAAACCATTTAAAGTTGCTGCGGTTTCATTGAGCTCTACATTAGCGCTATGGATTAAGCTCTGGACGGCTGGGGGTGCATTGCTAAAAGAGCCCTCGTCTATACCGCGTACTGTGAACTGATTTATGCCCGCATCAAATTCCAGCGACATCATCGATATATCTGGGGTATCGTCAAACATCTCCTGCGCTACTTCTGAAATCACGCCTTTTCCGAATATCATATCGGATACCACTCCTGGTAGGAATTCCTTCACACCCTCGTCCTGGAATATACTCAACATCCTATCTGCGAAGGTAACGGGCCGCGCTTCGTTCCCCAATGATTTTGTAAACCTGCCAAATATCGGTATGTTCCCAAACAAGGGCTGCAATACGGGCCCGAAGAACATTATGGCGGCTGAGAACACCCACATCTGCGGACTAAACACCGTCAAGTATCCCGCCTGTACCGCATCTAGCCATGCATCTACAGCATTTCCTTTTTCACCAAATATAAGCCCTAACCCAAGCACCTGTATAACATTCTGGTCAAGGTGTGTGACACCATTATCGTCAACAAATTTCTTTATCGCAAACAATTCAATGTCGGTTCCGGGGATGTCAATGTGCCATCCTTCCTCCGAGACCTTGATAATGCCCTGCCTTGCAAGGAATCCAAGCGTGAATGTTACAAACATGTTAAATATTGCCATATCGGCAACTACCCTGAATGACCTCTCTACAAGAGCAAACATTCCGTTTACGAATCTATCTCCTAAACCTGCCTGTGCGGATGAGGCCGGGAACATATTGGCAAGCAGCCTGGCGCCGATACCGCCCGCAAAGCCACCTGCTATGAATGCCGCGATATACCCTGGAAGATCATACACGCTGAAACTACTCTTCGTGCTCGCCAGCATGCCAACCCCTATCACACCTCCTACTACAAATCCGCCTACAAATGTCCCATTTCTAAATGTGCTACTCATTATGGCGGTAAGGTTGGTAAGCTTTGCTGCCTTAAGGGTGCTTAATAGGGTAAATCCAATTGCAGTGCCAATAGCTGCCCCTATAATAAAATTTGTTGGATCAGCTACAATCGCACTGAATATCCCCTGCCAATCCCAGTTGGCAAAATCAAAGAAATTGGTTTCTGAAATAAATTTGCCCTGAGCCGCAACGTTTATTATTCCACCAGCTATGCCGGCTCCTAACGGCACTCCGATTTTTACGCCCAAGCTAAATCCTGCCCGAACCACAGGGCCCTCTTTCAACGCTAAAGTAAGGCCATCGGCCACAGATTTACCCGAGAAGAAATTTTTGATGTTTTGTATGCCACCCTGCACCGCTTTTACAATTCCACCTACAGCATTAATGACGCTTATGAGAAGCGCGGCTGTAAGCGCGCCTCCTGCCGCACCTATTGCAACCCAGGCTAAAAGGTCCCATCCCCTTGCTCCATTAATATATGCGATTGTGCCCGCTATCAGTGCACCTGCAGCAGCAAAGCCGGCTGTTGCGAGCTTTGCCGTAGTAGCTGATATAACCGTTGCTGTTGATTGAGCGGCTTTTGTCGCAATATTTGTAAAGTTTGCCGCAAGGAGTATCGTAGCTATATTTACAAGCATTGTCGCCCAAAATCTTGTGGTGGCCGATAAATTTGAATGCGCTATAGCAGCGTTTAAAGGGCTGGCTATCATGTTCGCAAGAGCGGCATTTACTATCATCGTCGCCCCGACTTGTGCTACTTTATTTGTAAAGACCGACGATAGTGCTGACCCTGCGATTGCAAGTGATGTGGCAAATGTCAAACCTTTTGAAAAAGCTTGTAAGAAAACCCCTACGCCTGCAAACGTCAATAAGACTGATGCAAAATCAAGGATGGCCTGAACTGCCCCTGCAAAAATAAGCCCGTTCCGTTGATTTGGAGTCAGTCTACTCAGGTCTGTCATAGACCACCCTGTAAAATTTTCTATTACATCTGTATATAAATCGGTGGCTACATTCTGCATGGTAGCAGCAAATTCAAGACACTCGTCTTTAACCACTGGGCGCAGCACTGCTGTTAGCACGCTAGCCCATGATAAAATTTGCACGCTAGCCCATCCAAAGGATTCCGCAACACCAAGCAACCGGTCTCCGATGCCTCTAAGCCATGATCTATCCGCGGCAATATTTCTTCCGCGGAAATCAATAAGGGCGCCCAGCCCTATATCAACCAAATCGCTATTACCAAGAAATCTCGAATATATATCGCCAAGACTGGTTATTTGACCGGCGGCGCTTACCTGCGGATTAGTATAAACGGTGGTCTCGATGCTCGGGTCTTGGCCAATCATAGCTGTTATTGTCTGAGTCCTTGCATACGTTTCGGATGCCCTTCCATCCGCGTAGTTAATCGTAATAACCTCCTGGATAGAAATGCTTCCGGAGAGCATGCTGTCTTTATTTCCAAAAAGACTTGGCAATTGGCCCATAGTAGTGCGGCTTTCCAGGAACATAGTAGAATCCGAAGTAAACAGGTATGAGCCGGTTTTTATTATTGAGGTGGCGTCAACGTCAGCGCCCCTTACAATACCTTCTATGTGCGCAGGATTAAACCACGAGCCCTCTGTTATATAGAGCTTGGTTCCTCCCGCGAATGCCTCAAAGGTCATCTGGTCTATTTGTATCTGACCGGCCTTTGCCATGGCGCCTAATCCGAAAGAAACCTCAAATGTTACGGGAGAATCTCCCATATTCATGATAGCCATGGAGTTTCCTTCAGTCTTTACGCCCACTTGATAGCGTTCTGCATACTTTAGCGGCTCTGTTGTTCCTTCTCCTAGCGGATTGATTGCATAAACATTCAGGCCCGTAAGCATATCGCCTTTCGCAAGCTTCGCATTTGCATACACTACAAATTGCCCCGTCGCACTATCAAGTTGTATTCTGTCAACCGTGAATTTGAAATTAGTACCATTAAAAGAAGCATCAAACACTCTTTCTGATGATTCCCTAAATCGTCTAAGGTCCGGTGGTTTTAACGTATACACCATCATTCCATCAACTACGCTAGACCCAATACTATAGGTAGTGCCACCGAGTGTTACGCGTTGTTTCATCTGGTCTTCTGTAAAGAAGAATCCTGCCGGTATAGTGGCGCCTGAGCTAACATGCTGAGCGCCTATGGCCCAGTCTGCCACTATCTGCTGGCCGTCCTGTGAAAACACCACGACATTAGCAATATATGGCTGCCAGTCACCAAGGTCAAATCCGTTAGCGGTCATTTCCATTTTATACATACCGCCATATATGTTTGCGCCATATTGAGCAAAATCACCCTGGGCAGACACGGCAAAATATTGAGTACCACTTATGTCTGAGTATATATTGCCTTTGGCCCAGACATCCATTCCTGTAACAGGGCTAGGAACATTTCCATAAATACTCAATATGCCATACGTTGGTTTCTGGCTAAGGTCTGCATTTCTTACCGGCCCAAGCTGACCTGCTATAGCCGAATTAAGAGGCGCCGTGCTTGGCATATCACGGCCTTCCTTTATCCACAACTCAACCGCTTGTGCAAATTCTTCGGGTGTAATATAGTCGGCATACGCTGCTATAGTATCGCTGCTACGATTAGGATCAAACATAGCCGCGTCCATATTATCTTGCAGGTTGATGTCGTTCATCATGATCTCTATTGCAAGGTCATCACTGATTCCATAGGTCGCTGCGTATGGGAATAACGCTTTAGAGCCCGCAGCAGTAGAACCGGACATTGTTACAACCGGCGTTTCCGGAACGCCTAACTGATAAAGAATTTTACCGTTTAATATATACGAGGGTTTGGCATCAGCACTTACAGAAGCAACCGAGAAAATACCTTTTGACAGGTCAAATGAATATATATCTCCGGCGGCGCTTATAAAGAACGCGCTGGTCGTGCTGCCCACCTTGGATTGGTCAATTACCGGACGGCCCTGCCCATCAAAGGTGACTCCGGAGGCGTCAACTATCTTTCCCGCTATTACTGTGGCAGGAGACATCTCTCTGGCGCTTGGGCCTATCATTATAGTGTGGTCACTGTAGAAATCTATTACAACCCTTCCCTCTGCACCTGTAGCGGGAATATGGACTACCCTTACGCCATAGGACATCTGCTGATAGAAACTTACCTCTCCTTCGCCTGTATTAAAGTAAAACGCATCCCCGCCCCACTGGTTAGTTCCTCTGTCAGCTAATGTTACTCCGCCCCCCTGTCCAAGGGTAATTACATAAATTTGTTGATCTTCGCTTACGAATATGAGCCTGCCTTCGGTATCAATCATAGGCGCCTTCATAGAATCCGGATTAATTCTTTGGCCGTTATTAAACAATCCTGACTCCGGTGCAAGCGTCACCCCGATTCCAATTGCCTGTAGAGCTGCAATATCTGTGCTCCACCTTCTGGTTTCAGGATTAAACCATTCGATCTGGCCGCTTGCTGGATTAATTCTACTTGAACCGTTAAAGGTAAGTATTTCTCTATACTCATACGATCCGGTGGATGCGGCTTGCCGTGTTTGCACGTTATTAAATGTGGTGTAGCTCTGAGCGTAGCTTCCGTCAGCGTTTGTCTTAATAACAGAATACCTCGTGCCGCCTATTGTGGCTGTATCAGAAGCATAATGCACCACTATTGAGCTGTAACCTGTTGTCAGTCTTCCGTTTGCCTTCCCTTCTAAAATTAGTCCAAAATCAGTCCCCGCCGGCATGTGTATCTCTGTCCAGGCCATAGCGCCGCCCTTAGGATCAAGCATAACTCCGTTTTGGTCAAAACTAACTACGGTAAGTGCGGTAAGTTCGGTTACGCTGCTGAGCGTTCTGGCGTCTCTGGCTGCCAGCGCCTCTGCAGTTCCTGTTACTGCTATGGCATGGCCTCCGGGTGCTGTAAATACGTATCCGTTCTCCGTTTGAGCGCTTATAACCAGTGAGCCGCCCGCTACGCGCGTATATAGCTGCTCGCCTGTTTTAGCATCCATGCCTGCGAGTATTGTTGAGCCATTCCTAAGTTCGCTTCCAATGCCTATAACCGCCCACTGGCCACCCCTGATGGATATCTGCGCCGATCCGCCTGCATCTCCTGTAACTGAGTAATAATCTGCCTTCTCTGTTATCACACCGCTTGTATTAACGTGTGGGAATTCTCCTCCCGAACCTGGCTTTCCTTTGCTTATTATCATAGTGTCACGTGCATTATTAAGTTGGAATTCAGCGTTGTTTACAGCGAGTTCTATTTTCCCGTCATTATTTACATCTGCTGCCATTAGTTCAGCGCCGGCGAGGATATTTCCAGATACCGCCGCTTTTGCAGCGTCAGGATTTGTATATGTTGCAGATATATTATCCGCGGTAAATACTGATAAGCTACCGGCCTCAGGATTAAAAACTAAGCGGATATTTGAGGTGCCGGTAAGGGCAAGACCTGTGCTCTTATCGGCAACAATACTTGCACCTTCGCCAAACAGACCAGTTACACTTCCTACCTTCTCAAGGTTTCCTGAAGCATTTATAGACCAACCGTTTACGGTTGCTCCGGGATTAACCTGCGTCCATACTTTTGTTTCAGGATTTAATACATAGTAGTTACCGTTGGACAAGGCAACGAATTCACCCGGTATGTTAGTCGAAGATACATTTGCATCTGTCCAGGTTGTGCCTCTATCAAAACTTATTTGTGCAGTTCCATCAAACTTTCCATTAACGGTGAGCGTAAATGTCACCCGTACCGGTGAGCCTTCGTACCCTGGTATGCTATCATATACGTTTACGGAACCTGTTAAAATGCCTCCTTTGCATGTCCAGCCATCTATGGTTGTGCCTTCAGGTATTGCCTTCCATGCGCCATCTCCATAAATCTGGAAGCCTCCGTTAACTACTCCCAGATATTTGCCGCCACCTAAGCTAATGAGAGGATTTGTAAAGGTAATCTTGCCGGTTGCGTCTGTAGTGAAAGCGAATGACTGCTCCCCTACAGTCTGGGTGCCTGCTCCGTTAATTAGTGTAAGCTGCCCACCTACAATAGCCCATGTACCGCTTGTATACTGAGAAATACTTCCATCTGGAAGTTTAGCGGTATAGCCGCCTGTGGCCGCTACATCTAAGGTAACACCGCTTATCCATCCTGTGCTAGTCCGCACAGCGATCCCAATAGAATTACCTGCTTGGTTATATACAACAATCGGTGTTGTTGCGCCAAACGTAACGAACCCGGTGCCTGCTTGACCTTCTATAGTAAAGGATTTATAATACCCAATTCCTTGCTCTGTGGCGGAGTAATTACCGGCACCAACGGTTATCCCTGAATAGGGGTCGGTGAATTTCGCGCTTGTTGGCACAATTAATGTTGCCCCTGGATTAAAAAGCATTGTTTCGCCATTCATAACCTCTATTGTGCCACCTGTCACCAGCCAACCGCCTTTGGGGTCATTTTGTATTTCTGTTACCTTAGTAAAATGGGTTGTTGGGCGAGTGCCACCGCTTGTTCCTTTTGGCAATGAGTCTTGATGATAGCTCTGTCCTGTTGCGCCTCCCTGATTAACGCCAATTACACCCCAGCTCACCGTGGCATCTTGCCGGATATTGGCACCGTCCACCACTGCTATCATGTATGAATAGGTGCCATGGTTATCAGTAACATTAAATGAGAGTGGTGCATTAGTAGTTGGGTCAACAAGAAGGTATCCTTCCTGCGTAAGCACAAGGTCCGTCTTAAAGGCGACGCCGTTTATAACAACGTCTTGACCCTTAATAACTATTGCTCCGCTGGCCATAAGCGCAGCTATATCTACGGTGCCGTTTTTAAATACAGTCTCAGCGCTCGGTAAAGTTCCAACGCCGTACCTTACGCCCTTATCCGTCATTGTAACGCTGATTTTATCTACTGCACCATTTGTAAGAACGCTAACGCTTATTCCTCCAACGCTGGTCGCAAAACCTTCTGCGCCTGTCTGGGCAACAAGGCTTGAGCCTGTGCCTTTAAATGTTCCGCTTGTCCAGGTGATGCTTGGATCTGCCGGGTCTGTAAATACGCCTCCCTGCGCAACAGTTGCTGTTGCTCCCTCGGCAAAGAATAGGAACATATTATCCTTTATCTCCACTATTCCCTCAACCCAGTACCCGCCTTCTGCCCTATTTTGTATAGTGTAGGTTGTGATATCGGTCTTGGGGAGTGTGCCGCCAAGAGCATTGCCACCCTCGGGCCTCGCGGCTATCATCTTGCCTTGCGCTACACCATTAAGAGTCATGCCACCCTTTAATGGATCCCAGCCAACCATGACATTAGTAATTTTAAAGGATGCCCCGGCAGCAGTCTCCACGTTTATGATCCTTGGCGCATTAAAACTTCCGTCGGCATTTACGGTAAGATTAACATCAAAGGCTACTGCGCCATCTCCGGAACCAATATTATATGTTGCAATGCCCCCTGTTATTTTTCCGGTTGCATCAAGCTGAACCTTAAGCTGAGCGCCACCTGGGATTGTTATATCCTGTAGGGTATTCTTTAGAGCGTTGCCTGCAAGGTCGCTAACCGACGCTATATTACAATTCTTAACCTGGATGACTATGCCCTTATCCTGCATGGTTACAGAGCCTGCCTTAAATTGCACCAATGCCCCCGTATTAGCATTGGCAATGAATTCGCCCTGGAAGCTAGCGCCTTTTATTGCATTATAGGTGCCCGTAACCTTTGCAGTCATCTTGCCGCTTGCGTCAGTATACCCTGTAAGCCCATCCGGCCTAACAAATGAACTATTTGCCACAACCTGACCTACCGCATTTTCAATGCGGACAACTATACCATTCTTTAATATAACTCTATTGCCATCGGGCAGATAATAAGCGCCATTCTTTATATTGCCCCATAGATTACCGCTTGCTGCGGCTGCCTGGGCTGCCTTATACTCAGCAGAGTTAGGATTCTGCATATTCTGCGCATATATATCCAGGGCCCTCTGGTTGCGTGAAGTCTCCCATTCACCTTCCATCTTCCCGACGACTTCTCCTCTGGCTTCTTTGTCACCACTCGTCAATGCATTTATCCTTGATCTCCATAATTTGATATCTTCAGTGTCGCCTCTTTCTTGGGCATCTACTAATTGTGTCTGTGCAAATGATAAATATGGGTCTGCAGTAGCGCCTTCTGTTGTTTCTGTTTGGATTCCATTCTGTATTGCGCTTATCTTTGCCTGCCAGAAACTAATACTTGCTATATCGCCTCTTGCTTGAGCCTCTACTAATATCTTTTGCATAAATTCTACACTTAGACCTGTATTTTGTTGTACAGCGGCTATCACTGATTGCCAAAGCTGCATACCTGCTGTATCGTTATTTGTTGTTGCGCGTTGCAGCATAGACTGCGCATATGCTAAATATTGGGCATCAATGCCTTGCGTTCCTTCTTGAGTACTACTTTGAATAGCAACTATGAGCCCCTGTACTGCCTGTGCATTGGGCGCTGCGGCAACTAAAGCGGAAATCTGGTCCTGGCTCATACCGGCAATATTAATATACGCCTGCTGTATCATGGCCTGATCTCCGCCGGCCATTGCAGCTGCTATTTCTTGCATTCTCTCTGGATTTGAAACTGCAAAGCCTCCTTCGCTAAATTCTATATAACCTGCTGTTACGCCATATGCAATCGCCAAGGCTGTAAAATAAGCCTGATCAAGATATGCCGCAAGTGTTTCCATGTCTGCATCAGGGTCTATAAGATATGCGTGTGGTGTGGATAAGCTTAAACTGCGGATATCGCTTCTACCCCTCAAATTGTCATACCGGTTTCGTAAGATTTCTAACTGCTGAAAATATAATGACATGTTATAACCGGATGGACCATATGGGTCTGAAACGTCTGTGGTTACATTATCCCACTCGTTATTACTTATCCTATCCCCTTCTTCTGACCATGATTCGTCCCTTCCCGCGCTACCATAGGCGTGGTAATTAATATTGAGATAAGCAAGGCTTCCTATTGTGCTTTGTGAATGACCTACCCAATCGTATACTGGCTCATCCCAGGGATCATGCCATTCGTCCCACTCGTCACCGCTATCTTCAATACCATCTGGATCATGGGTTTCCGTGTATCCATTATGATGTATCCAGTCCACTATTTCCCACTGTTCCCAGCTTAATACTGCAGGCGGTTGATATCCGGGAAGGTCACCTATGGTTCCATGGTCATCTACAGGGAATGACGTATGGCGCTCCTTAATGCCGCCTGACCTATAATATTCCTCTGTGAACGTCCCTATAATCTCACCGTCAGAAGCGGCTCCTCCCGGCGTAACGTCCTTAATGCCACGGAATTCCCCGCTTACGTGTTTTCCAAGTCTGTCTTTTACAGAGGTAAATGTGCTTGCGCTTGATGTCTTATCAGAGCCTGTATTTGAAACACTGCTTCCGCTAGAAAGCATGTAGCCATTTGAGTGTGCTATAAAATGCTCTGTAGTACTTACGCTGATGGGCCCATCATGCCCTTCACTGGAAGATGAAATTGCAACCGTATCAATATCGCCATTGGCCTTGTAGGTATATGTGATTGAAGACGATGTTGTTATAACGCCGTCTCCGTTTGCATCCCACACTACATTACCATCAGCCAACATATCTTCGGCATCATGCTGTTGCCATGGCCACCACTTAGATGTGGCCTCAACATGCTGGGTGCGGACTTTGCCATTATTATTTCCGCCATGGTAATAAGTAATTCCTGAGATTGTTTGGACGTCGCCGTTTATCGGGTTTCTTACGGTTTGACCCGACATCCTTCCATGGTCCAAGCCGTTGTAATAATACTGTATCCCGGTAATTATTTGAGTTCCTCCATAGGTTTCATCCTCTACCGTTTGGCCTGATACCCTGCCGTGGTTGCGGCCGCCGCGATAGTAGGTTATATTGGATATAACTGTTGCGTCTCCATAACGATCCGCTATCCTCTGGGACTGCACCCTTCCGTGGTTCTGGCTTCCATAATAATACGAAATACTTGATATATAAGTTATCTCTCCTGTCTGAGGATTAACAATTTGCTGTCCTGACGGCCTCCCATGATTTTGCCCGCCATAGTAATAACCTGTAATAGTAATGTTCTGCGTATCAAGCCATTCACCTGAAGGCGAATAGGAGCTAACTGTTTGGGATTGCACCCTTCCGTGGTTCTGGTCGTTGTTATAGTAACTATTGATAGTAATTTGTTGCACATCTATAACTGTTTCGCTGTTAATATCATAGGAAGTAACCTTCTGGGACTGTACCCTTCCGTGGTTCTGGCCAGTATAGTAATAATTAAGTATTACTATTTCCTGTTTGTCTATCTTGGTATTGCTGTTTGGATCGTAGGAGATTACTGTCTGGGACTGTACCCTTCCCCAGTTCTTTCCTGTGTGGAAGTAGGAGCCTATGGTTATCTCCTGCTTGTCTATCTTGGTATTGCTGTTTGGATCGTAGGAGATTACGGTCTGCTGAGCGACCCTGCCCCAGTCCTTGCCTGAGTATTTATAGGAGCCT
>JAGVOB010000073.1 GCA_020052955.1 Candidatus Omnitrophota bacterium
TAGGATTCGGAACTCCCAACGTCTCTTATGGTCATGCATACGGGCTTCAGATTTGCCGTGGAAATAGTGTTTCTATTACTTATGCGTAAGTCAGTAGTTTTGGCACCATCTACTTTTCTTTCTAAAGGAAAGTTATATATTGCATCAACATGAATGATAAATGGTTTTAATTTTTTGGTTAAATTTATACCATAGCCATGGTCATAAGAACCGCCTCCAGAGGTAGCTTCCATGAGGTCTGTGCCGAGTTTATCGGCATCGGCCTTTTGATATTTACCGGTAGGGATTTTTAATTGTAATACTCCCGTTATATGGGGTAATACTTTTTCTTCTTCAATAGCACAATAACGCAGGAATAGATAACTATCGCCAAATCCCCTTGAATGCGCTTTTATGTCTCCTTGTTTTATGAAATTCTGCTGATAAACTAACTGACCGTCAATTTCTAACCTACTTATAAGTCCGTATTGCACAAATAGCTGTTGTTGATATTGATATTTTTTATCACCTTTAGGCAAAGAATCATAATGGCCTTCGGAATTAAAAGCGCCGCGTGTCCTATTATAGAAGAAAAATGGTTGGATAACGAATTCTTCCTTACTGCAAAGCGGGGCTGTCCAAGTAGTTATTGGACCGGCTGAAACTGGGTTCCATTCTTCTTGCCCGCCAATATCAGTACTGGCAAATAGTGTACTTGTAAAAATAAAGCTTGTTAACGCCATTGATACAAAAACTCTATACATATCTGGCCTCCTTATTTTGCTACTATTTTTAAAATCGTGTTACTAATGGACAAAAAAATAATACCTATTATCTAATATCTCTTCCGGTAGTTGACATACTTAAAGTTCCATGTTTTACGCCTTTAATTGACTTTAACATATCTGATAGTTTCTGAACTTCTTTAGGACTGCCTTTTACGGCTACTATTTCTAGACAATTATTATGGTCTAAATGGACATGCTGGGTAGAAATGATTAGTTTTTGAAAATTATGTTGTATATCTGTAATTTTGTTTAAAAGTTCTCTTTTGTGGTGGTTATAGATAAGAGTAATCGCCCCTGCTATCTCCTTTCCCTCCTGCCATTCTTTTTTTACCAGCTCCTGCCGAATTAAATCTCTAAAAGCCTCAGAGCGATTGGAATAGCTTTTATTGTTGATAAGCCGATCAAATTCATCTAACAAATCCTTATCTAACGAAATACCAAATCTAAAAACTTTAGACATACCTATCCTTTCGGTATTACTTTATTAAGAATAGTAGCACTAATATTATGAATGTCAAGAAAAATACGAAATTAAACGTTCCCTGAAGTCTTCGAGTAGCAGTTTCAGGGTTTTTCTTGAAGAGGATTCTGCGTAAACCCTTACAATTGGCTCTGTTCCTGACAGCCTTATTAAAAGCGAGCTGCCGTCGGCAAGGTTAAATTTAAGTCCGTCCATATGGTTAAACCTTAACACCTTTATCCCTGCTATACTATGAGGTTTTAAACCGTCGAGCCTCTTAAGCAGCCTCTCTCTTGAGCCAACCGTTACGTCATCCCTCTCGCAATACAGACTGCCGTATTTCCTTGTTATATCCTTTAATATACACTTTATACTTTTTCTGCTGGATGCGCATGCCTCGAGCACTAAAAGACAGGTGAGTATACCGTCCTTTTCGGGCACATGGCCCGCTATGGATATACCGCCGGACTCCTCTGCTCCCATAAGACAATTGCCCTTAAGCAATTCCTCCGCAAGATATTTAAACCCAACCGGCTTCTCTATGGTTTTCATACCGTGGAAACCTGCTATTCTATCTACCATAGACGTAGTTGCGATTGTCCTTGAGACAGCAGCATATTTTTTCCTTGTTTTAATTAAATGCTCAAGTATAACGCATATTATATCGTTTGCCTGTATGAACGAACCATCCTTATCTATTATACCAAACCTGTCTCCGTCGGGGTCGGTGGAAAGGCCTATATCTAGCCTGGAAGAGCTAACAAGCATCGATAGTTCCTTCAGCTGCTTAGCGGCAGGGGTAGGAGAAATACCGCCGAAACTCGGATTTACACAGTCATGAATCTTATGAACCTTTATGCCTGTCTCTTCTAATATACTGTCAAGGTAACCGCGGGAAGTGCCATACAGAAAATCTATACCAACCTTAAAGCCCGCCTTCCTTATTAAATCCAAATCAACGAGTCTTTTTATATGCGATATGTACTGAGGCTGCGGATGAAATCTTTCGAATGAATCTTTCGCCTTATTATCCCTAAAACGCCAATTCCTTTTTTGCAGAATTGCGATTCGCTTCTCAAGATATGAGGTAATTTCCGGGCCTGCCGGGCTGCCGGATGAAGGAGAGAACTTTATGCCGTTATACTGTGACGGATTGTGGCTAGCCGTTATATTTATACCGCCCGATGCCTTCTTGTTTATTATATGAAACGATATAACGGGCGTGGGCGTATCCCTGTCCGTAAGAAGCGGCTTTATGCCGTTATGCGAGAGGACAAGGCAGGCTCTTTGCGCAAATTCTCTTGAAAGAAACCTGGTATCATAGCCGACCAAAACAAGATTTTTTTTGTCTTTCAAGCTCTTTATATAGTCCGATATCGCCTGCGCGACCAGCTGCACATTATCGAACGTGAACTCATCGCTTATTATTGCGCGCCATCCGCTGGTTCCGAATTTTATATCCATTTTTTAAATCTAAAATAAATAACTAATCGCCAAGCACCAATATCCAAATAAATTCCAATTACCAAACTACCAAGTTCAATAATGAAGTGCAACACTTAGGATAATCATGTATCCTAGGTGTTATGAAAAATAAAAACTATAAACAGCTCTCCTGCGAAGAGAGAGA
>JAGVOB010000128.1 GCA_020052955.1 Candidatus Omnitrophota bacterium
AGAAAAACGCATTAACAACAGACCAAGAAAATGTTTACAATATCTTATGCCAACAGAGGTTTACAAAAATGGTGTTGCACTTAAAACTTGAATCTGGGGTTAAATTTAAATACCGCATATGATCCAATCTGATATTAATCAAATAAATAATAAATCTGGTTTAGTTTACTTCTAATGACTAATGGAATATTTATTTTTTCCAACAAAAAAAGGTCGCTTTTTGCAAAGATTTTTTTCTTTCTCCCCCAAAGGAAGAAAAAAAGCAAAATGAATGGCAAAATTAATAAATGCATTAAATTATTTTTTATTGAAAGAACAGCAAATAACACCGCTGCACAAAACAATGGGCCGAATAATGCTCCGTATAACCTTATCCGCGATATCTTCGCAACAACATATATATAAAAGACACTGTTTAGTAAGGAAGACATGAGTATCGCAATGGCCGCTCCCATAATACCCAAAAAAGGCACTAAAAACATACTTACCGATAAAGAAACAACTGCTACTGCGATGGAATTAATTAATTCATATTTTAAATAATCGAATGCACATAATACCGAAGTAGAAACTGCGCTGATTGCATGAAAAGAAATACCAGCCAAAATAATTTGAAAAATTAATGCTGAATCGACATAGGCATTGGAAAATACTGGCTTAAAAATAACCTCACTGCCAACAATTACTACTGATATAAATAAGGCCCAAAAAAAACTTAGTTGCGGTATAATCCTCTCTAAAGCATTGAATAAGACTTTTTCCTTATCCTGAGATCTTAATGACACAAATAAAGGAAATGTCAAAGTGGTAACTCCCATTATGATATTCGAAAAATAAAAAGCAATTTTATAGCCAAATTGATAGATTCCTACCTCGGTGACCGATAAAAAGTATTTTATTATATATACATTTACCCAACTACTTACATATGCGGCAGTAAACGCTAATATTAAAGGCCAGGAATATTGTATTATTTTTTTAAATTGCTCAAAATCGTATTTAAGCGGGAATATGCACTTTACCTTGATAAAAATTAAACTGAACATTATGACAGCAATATATGATATTATTTCAAAGCCGATGAAAACGCTTACTCTATTCGGGATTACTTTTAAAACTGCGCATAAAACCATGATTAATAGCATCAGCTGCCTGAAGGCTATGGAAAAAGCGTAATGCTTCATCCTGCCGATTGACTGAAGAATATTAACGCACTGATCGGCCAACATATAAATTAAAAGTAGAGCCGGAAGTAACCAAAAACTTGATTCATTTAATGTGGTATAGCTTAATATTCTGCTTTTGAATAAATACAAAATGGGGTAAACAATACAGAAACAGGAAATTACAATAAGCAATTTCGCGGTGAAAGTTTTCCTCATGTTTCCAACTCTTACAAATTCTTCTTTTGCGAATCTAACGGTAGAATTAGTCAACCAATTGAATCCCATAAAGAATACAAGCTGATAAATAGCCATAAATAAGTTGAATATGCCGTAGCCAGTTGCCCCCATGAGTTTTGCGCTTATCAGAGTATAAAAAAATGAAAACGGAAAAGATAAAAGCTGTGAAAAGATTATTAAGGCATAATCCCAAAAAATATTTCTAATTTCTTTCATCTTGTTTCCTCTTACTTACATATTATAAACCATCTGTGTTTTTGAATAGGCTAAGGATAGAGCTAAAGGCTTGCCTTTTGCAAAGCATCGCATATCTTAGTGACGATTTTCTTGTTTATCTTCATTAAAAACATCAGTATCAAAATTCAATTTTTTCTTAAGCTTTAGCACGCTTAATACAGCAACAACTTGCATCCTATCTAATTCTACAGGATTATACTTCTCTTTTAAAGTTTTATAGGCCATGTTGCCTAATCTATTTGCTAATTCGCGGTCTTTTAATAGGGCAATCGTTGCCTCTGCCAATTTTTCATAATTTCTATTTTCCACAAGTAAACCATTTTTATTATTTTCTATAAATTCGGAGTGCCATTCTATATCAAAAGCTATTATTGGCTTTGCTGCCGCCGCTGACTCGAGGATCACTAGACCCGACATCGGTATCCAGACCAAAGTCACTTGTTTTATGCAATATTTTATGATCTCCTGATTCTGGTAACCAAGAAAATAAGTATTTTTTGAAATCCCCAACTCGCATACCCTATTTTTGCAAAAACCCATTAAAGAACCATCGCCAATAAAAACGAATTGCGCATCCGGATAATCTTTAATAATTAAAGGGATGGCATCGAATAAAACTTCTACCTGTTTATCCTTCTCAAGCCTACTGACATATAAAATAATGGGCTTAGAAAGGTCTATGCCACTTTTTAGTAATATATTTGAATCTTTATAAGTAAAATTGAAAACATCCTTCTTCATTGACCATGGGATTATTATGGTTCTTTTTTCCAGAGTCCCTATTTTTGTTACATAATGCACAGAGAAAAGATTCGGACAGATAACTAGATCGGCATTTCTTAATACCGCTTCTTCTATTCTTCTATGGATAGGCCTATAGTTAAAAACCGGGTATTTCCCGGTAAGGTCCATGGCTAAACGATGGTCGCCGCCGACCGAAACGACGAAGGGCAAATTAGTCAGCCTGCTTATCAGCAATCCGAAAAAACTTGCGTAAGAAGGCGCGTAGCCTCTGACCAAGCAAATCTTATTTTTTTTGACAATATACAAAATCTGCAATAGGCATAACGGAAAATCAAGCAATACCCAAAGAAAGGGTAGAAAAGGCCTCGTTGTCTTAAGGACATGCAGCGTGAATCCGCTATTTTTTATCTTTGCTTTTATTTTATTATCTTCTGCCCTAAAACATATATGATGTACTTGTTTAAGATAATTTGAAGGATTGAATAATTCTATAACATGTTCTAAATTTCCCTTTTTTTCGGCAGCAGACAGAGAATCATCAAATAATGTTACTATCTGGATTTCATTCATTCCCAGCCCTCTTTTAATTTAACGAATAGTAAGACTACGGATACCTATTCGGATAGCATAAATTATGTTCCGCAAAGAAATATGCTGCATACGAAGGAAAATATGCCGGATTTTATATAAAAAGGTGCGAGACTTAAAAATAATCGCCTTGATATCCCTTAAGGGTAAATAAGGATTCTCCCAACACGGGGTATAAGGGTCTGTCCCTAACACTGTATAAACTGGCTTAGTATATTGCGTATTCCAGGAAAACCCCTTAGGAAGAATCCCCTGCTCGTAAGCCATTCTTTCAAGTTCTGTCCCTGGGTATATGCAAGTAATGCTGTACGGGGCCCGTACATGGGAATAAGAAGAAAACTTATCAATTAAAGCGATGGTTTTACGTAACTCCTCCTTAGTTTCACCTGGCAGACTAACCATAAACAGTGCGGTAACGGGAATCCCTACGTCAACCGTCATTTCTATGGCTTTAGTTGCCTGTTCAATTGTTATATTTTTTCTCATTATCTTAAGGATTGCTTCGCTTCCCGATTCTACTCCATACATAATATAACAACAGCCTGCTGACTTCATTAACGATAATAAATCGCGCTCAACGGTATTAACCCTGGCTAAACACGACCAATTGATTCTCATATTTCTCTTCAACAGGCCATTACAGATACTGACAATGTGATTACGGTCCATAGTAAGCGTATCGTCGTTAAATATAAAAGCTTGATATCCGTAGGTTTTCTTCAGATATTCAACCTCATCCAAAAAAAGCTCGGGCAACCTTTTCCTGAAATTATGTTTTTGCATTGCCGTTATAGAACAGAATATGCATTTGCAAGGACAACCGCGGCTGCTTACGGCGCTTAAAGCGCGCAGGCGTTTTTCCCCGGGAAGGCACAGTTTATAACGTTTCAGGTTAAACAGGTGAAATGCCGGACGAGGGAGCGAATCAAGATCAAGATTTATAGGCCTATCTGGTGTCTCAATAACTCCACCATCCCCCCTAAAAAATATTCCATTGATCTTAGAAAAGCCTACCCCTGACTCAACCGCTTGCGCAATCTCAACTATAGTCCTTTCTCCTTCGCCTTTGACGATACAATCAATAGCCGAAACCTTAGCCATGACATCCAGTGCAGTAGGATGAAAGTGGCAACCTCCTGCTACAATAAAAGCATTGGTTGCTTTCTTGATACTGTTTATAATGGCTATGGACTGGAAACGAGCAGTGGTGGTGGCCGTAAAACCTACGATTCCCGGCTTGAATTCACAAATCTGCTTTACCATTAACCGCGCATTATTGTTTGAGGATACGGGATCTACAATGCGCACGCTATAACCCTCTTTCTCCAAGCAAGCAGCCATGTAAGCAAGCCCCGGATGAGGGTGGTAGTTTTGCGTAACAAAATGCTCATCCGCAGATACATCCACCAAAACAATATTCATATTAAACCCATATATGTCCTAATTTATGCAGTATTTTTTGCGCTCATTTGTAGTTATTTTTTATACTGATGGTAAAAGCGCGAAAGAAAATACGTATTGCGAAAAAAACATCCCCTATCCGCAAATTTAGTAATTTGTTGAGAATCTGGCGGAATTTTACCGATAAAGGACGTGATTTGAAAATCAACGCCTTCAACTCCTTTAAAGGAAGTGCTCGTGTTTCCCAACATGGGACAACAGGGTCAGTTCCTAGAACATTATAAATAGATTTCTTGTACTCTATATTCCATGAGAAATCCGAAGGAAGAATCCCTTCCTTAAAGGCCTGATTTTCTACTTCAGTGCCAGGATAAATTAAAGTAAAAGCATAGACGGCGCGGCTATGCGGAATCCGAGCAAACGCATTTATCAGTTCAATTGTCTTTATCGCTTCCTCCATTGTCTCTCCCGGAACGCTCAGCATAAACAAAGCTTCAAACGGAATGCCGATTTCTGCAGTCATCGCAACTGCGGTGCGAGCCTGAGCAACTGTGATATTTTTTTTTAATGATTTAAGGGTTATATCGCTACCGGATTCCACACCGTAAGAGATATAGGAACACCCTGCTTTTTTCATCAAACGTAATATCTCACGGTCAACTGTATTAACCCGCGCTAAGGCAGACCAAACAATATTTAATTTACGGTTAAGTATTTCCTGGCAAATTGAGTTAATATGAATCCGGTCCATGGCAATCGTATCATCATAAAACAAGAATCCTCTATAACCGTATCTCTTACGTAAATATTCCACTTCATCCAAAAAAAGTTCCGGAGAACGTTTCCGGAATCTATGTTTTTGTAAAGAGGTCATAGAACAAAATGTACACTGGTTAGGACAACCACGACTACTACTGACTTACGCATAAGTAATAGAAACACTATTTCCACGGCAAATCTGAAGCCCGTATGCATGACCATAAGAGACGTTGGGAGTTCCGAATCCTA
>JAGVOB010000076.1 GCA_020052955.1 Candidatus Omnitrophota bacterium
ATATTCGGCTCAATGAGCGGGTTTGACAGCGTAGAGGAGTGTTTTGAAGAATACGCAAAGGATATATATTGCCTTGAGACGGGGCTCAGCTCTGACCCTGCGATAAACTGGAGGCTGAGCGCTCTCGATAGATATACGCTGATCTCGAATTCGGACAGCCACTCACCATCTAAGATTGGCAGAGAAGCAAATGTGTTTGATGCGAAAATGGATTATCTTGAAATTTTAGATATTTTAAAGAAAAAGGATAAAAAGAGATTTCTATTTACGGTAGAGTTTTTTCCAGAGGAAGGGAAATATCATTATGATGGCCATAGGATTTGTAACGTGAGGTTTTCTCCGGATGAGACTAGAAAAAATAAAGGCCTGTGCCCTGCGTGTAAGAAACCCATTACAGTAGGGGTTATGAACAGGGTTGATGAGTTGGCGGATAGAAAAGCCGGGTTTGTCCCGGGAAACAGCATCCCGTTTAAGAATATGATACCGCTCGAGGAGATAATAGCCCAGGTCAGAGCAAAATCCCGCGATTCCCAGACAGTACAAACGGAATATAAAGCTATATTACAAAGGTTAGGAAACGAATTCGAGGTCCTCCTTGATATACCAGGAGAAAAGTTGCTTGATTCGCTGCCCGCGCAGATAGCAAGGGCGATTATAAATGTAAGGAAAGGCAACGTTAAGATTCTTCCCGGCTATGACGGTGTTTATGGCAAGATAGAACTTCCAAAAGAGGATAAACAGGAAGAGCAGCTAACGTTGTTTTAAAATTATGCCAAAGAGAACTGATATAAAGAAGATTTTAATAATAGGCTCCGGTCCTATAATCATATCCCAGGCGTGTGAGTTTGACTATTCCGGAACCCAGGCCTGCAAGGCTCTGAAGGAAGAGGGATTTAAGGTTGTTCTGGTAAACTCCAATCCCGCAACCATTATGACAGACCCTGAGTTTGCAGACGCCACGTATATAGAGCCGATAACAGCCGAGGTCATAGAGAAGATTATCGCGAAGGAAAGGCCCGATGCGCTTCTTCCCACAATCGGAGGCCAGACGGGTTTAAATGTAGCGATACAGCTAGCCGACAGTGGTGTCTTAGATAAGTATGGCGTTGAAATGATAGGCGCAAAAAAAGAGGCAATAAAAAAGGCGGAGGATAGACAACTATTTAAAGAGGTGATGAAAAAGATAGGGCTTGATCTTCCAAAAAGCTCCCTCGCATATAATATGGATGATGCGCGAAACGCGCTTAGAGAATTAGGCTTTCCTGTTGTGATAAGGCCCTCTTTTACGCTTGGCGGAACGGGCGGAGGTATCGTCTACAATAAAGAGGAGTTTGAAGAGATAGCCAAGCTAGGGCTTGAGCTAAGCATGATAAAGGAGATATTGTTAGAGGAGTCGGTAGCCGGCTGGAAGGAGTATGAGCTTGAGGTAATGAGGGACATGAAGGATAACGTGGTTATAATATGCTCCATAGAAAACCTTGACCCTATGGGCATACACACGGGCGATTCTATCACGGTAGCCCCCGCACAGACCCTGACGGATAAGGAATATCAGCTGATGAGGGACGCCGCTATTAAGATTATAAGGGAGATAGGCGTTGAGACGGGCGGGAGTAATATACAGTTTGCGGTAAATCCTGAAAATGGCAGGATGGTTATAATTGAGATGAACCCAAGGGTTTCCCGTAGCTCTGCCCTTGCCAGCAAGGCAACAGGATTTCCCATAGCAAAGATAGCGGCAAAACTCGCGGTCGGATATACCTTAGATGAGATACCCAATGATATTACAAAAGAAACCCCTGCCTCATTTGAGCCCACAATAGATTACTGCGTTGTAAAAATACCAAGATGGACATTTGAAAAATTTCCGACCGCAAACCCGGTTCTTACCACTTCAATGAAATCAGTGGGCGAGACAATGGCAATAGGAAGGACGTTTAAAGAAGCGCTCCAGAAGGGTATCCGCTCTCTTGAAATAGGCAGATTCGGCCTGGGCTCTGACGGAAAAGATAAAACTATTTTAGACCAGAACCAAATAAAAGAAAAACTTAGAATTCCAAATGCAGACAGGCTCTTTTATATAAGAGAGGCGCTTAAACAAAATTTCACCCTTGATGAGATTTATTCGCTCACCAAGATAGATAAGTGGTTCTTAAGTAATATAAAGGAGATTATAGATTTTGAGGAAGAGCTTAAGAAATATAATTTGAATACCGTAACAGATGAAATTCTGCTTAAGGCTAAACAGTTCGGATTTTCAGATTTCCAGCTTGCAAATATTTTTAAAACAGGCCAGGCAAAAATCAGAGAATTCAGAAAATCAAAGAATATAACGGCGGTTTATAAACTCGTTGATACCTGTGCGGCTGAATTTGAGGCATACACGCCGTATTATTATTCAACTTATGAGAAGGAAGATGAGACAAGGCGCTCTGATAAGAAAAAGATTATGATACTTGGAGGCGGCCCTAACAGGATTGGGCAGGGGATAGAATTCGACTACTGCTGTGTCCATGCCTCTTTTGCACTTAAAGAGATAGGCTATGAGACAATAATGGTAAATTCAAATCCGGAGACTGTATCTACCGATTATGATACATCGGATAAACTCTATTTTGAACCACTCACGATAGAGGATGTTTTAAATATAACGGATAAGGAAAGGCCCGATGGCGTAATAGTGCAGTTTGGAGGCCAGACGCCTTTAAATCTGTCCGTGCCTTTAATGAATGCGGGGGTTAATATAATAGGGACATCCCCTCTTTCTATAGATATAGCGGAGGACAGGGAAAAATTCAAGGATATGCTGCATAAGCTTAAGCTTATGCAGCCCGATAACGGCGCGGCCACCAATGTAGATGAGGCGATAACTGTTGCAAAGAGAATAGGATATCCCGTAGTTGTAAGGCCTTCATATGTTTTAGGCGGACGGGCTATGGAGATTGTGTATGATGAGGAAAGCCTCGATTATTATATGAAAAATGCGGTAAGCGCTTCACCTGAGAGGCCTGTGCTTATTGATAAATTCTTGGATGATGCAATTGAAGTAGATGTGGATATGATAGCGGATGGGGAAACCTTTGTAATAGGCGGGATATTGGAACACATAGAGGAAGCAGGTATTCATTCAGGCGACAGCGCGATGGTATTGCCCCCTCATACATTATCCGATGAGATAATAGATAAAATAAGAGAATATACCTATGCAATGGCAAGGGAATTAAATGTTATCGGGCTTATGAATGTCCAGTATGCAGTAAAAAATGACACTATATATGTCCTTGAGGTAAACCCCAGGGCCTCCAGGACAATACCCTTTATAAGTAAGGCGATAGGCGTGCCATTAGCAAAACTTGCCGCAAAGGTTATGGCTGGCATGAAACTTTCCGAGCTGGGATTTACCAAAGAGGTAATACCCGAGCATATCTCGGTTAAGGAATCGGTTTTCCCGTTTGCCAGGTTTTCGGGGGTAGACATAATACTTGGCCCTGAAATGAAGTCAACAGGGGAGGTTATGGGTATTGATGCGGATTTCAGTATGGCTTTTGCAAAAAGCCAGATTGCGGCAGGCGCAAGCCTGCCTACCAAGGGCACTGTATTTATAAGCGTAAAGAACAAGGATAAAAGGTCAATAATATTTATTGCAAAGAAACTCTCCGATTTAGGGTTTAGTATTATAGCGACTGAGGGGACAGCGAAGGTTCT
Source organism: Candidatus Omnitrophota bacterium (assembly GCA_020052955.1). GTDB lineage: Bacteria > Omnitrophota > Gorgyraeia > VGKN01 > VGKN01 > JAGVOB01. Next base: position 3,706 of record JAGVOB010000076.1, read on the forward strand.
TAAAAAGAGCGCGATAGATGTAATGCCGATTCAAAAGATTCAGGAGGGCCGCCCTAATATTTTAGATTATATGAAGAACGGTAAAATTAATCTTATAATAAATACGCCTGCAACCGGCAAGGCCCCCAGGAAAGACGAGATAAGAATTCGCTCAACCGCCGTTACGCAGGGCATCCCCTGCGTAACGACTATACCTGGCGCGCAGGCTTCCGTTAACGCAATAGAGGCGTTATTAAAAGGAAAACTGGATGTTAAACCTATCCAGGAGTATCATAAGGCAATATCTGTTAGACGATGAAAAAGGCTAAGATAAAAATTTTATCAAATTATTCTTTAAAGAAGCCATATCATAAGCTTTCTGCTTATTCGGATTATATCTCAAAGTTGGCAAAGCCGGGTCAGTTTGTACATATAAAATGCTCTGACAATAACACACCCCTGCTTAGAAGGCCATTTAGCATATATAGCGTCTCAAAAGAAAAAGGAACCTTTGAAATACTTTACGAAGTCTTAGGCGAAGGCACAAAATTACTTTCCCAGAAGAAGAGAGAGAATTTCTTAGACATCATAGGTCCTATTGGAAGTGGGTTTAGTTACAATGTGCCATTTGCCAATAGCCATTTGCCAATTTTGGTTGCCGGCGGCATCGGAGTAGCTCCGCTTGTCTTTCTTGCAGAAAGACTCGCGAAATCAAAAATCCCCGCCTGCCAAGGCAAAGCGGCGGGCAGGAAAAATCAAAAATCAAAAATTTTAGTGCTCATTGGCACTAAGACAAAAAGCTTAATTTTATGCAAACATGAATTTAAGAAATTAGGCTGTGATGTAAAAATCGCCACCGAAGACGGCTCTTTGGGTTTTAGGGGCATAGTAACAGATCTATTAAGAAAAGAACTCATCACTCATAACTCATCACTCATAACTGGTATTTATTCCTGCGGCCCCCGCCCCATGCTCCAAGAAGTCTCAAAAATTGCAAAACAGCATAAGATTAAATGCCAGGTTTCACTTGAAGAACTCATTGCCTGCGGAGTCGGCGTGTGCCTGGGCTGTGCAGTCAATACAAAATCAGGGTATAAACTTGTCTGTAAAGACGGCCCTGTATTTAATTCGGATGAAATTATATGGGGATAAGCTTATCTGTTAAAATAGGAAAATTAAGTCTTAAAAATCCTGTATTGGTGGCATCCGGCACTTTTGGCTATGGCGAGGAGTATAAGGGTTTAGTTGATATAAATAAGCTAGGCGCAATTATTACAAAGACAATAACCCTTAAGCCAAAAGCCGGGAATAAACCGCCAAGAATTGCCGAGACTCCGCAGGGTATGTTAAATTCAATTGGGCTTGAAAATTGCGGCTCAGAAACTTTTATTAAAGAAAAACTATCATTTCTAAAAACCCTGAAAACCGCTTTTATCGTAAGTATAGCAGGTTATACCAAAGAGGAATTTAGCAAACTTGCAAAGCGGCTTGAGGATGAAGGCGTAAAGGCAGTTGAGCTGAATATCTCCTGCCCGAATATTGAATATAGAAAAGGAAAATTAAATTTCTCTCAGGATGCAAAATCAACCTACGCGGTTGTTAGGCAGGTCAAAAAATCAACAAGGCTTACGATTATCACCAAATTATCCCCGAATGTCACTGACATATCTGAAATAGCAAAGGCGGCAGAAGAGGCAGGCTCAGACGCCCTAAGCCTTATCAATACGCTTCTCGGGATGGCCGTAAATATATCTACCAGAACGCCTCTACTCGGGAATATTACGGGAGGCTTAAGCGGCCCCGCAGTGAAACCTGTTGCCCTAAGGATGATATGGGAGGCGTATAACAGCGTAAAGATACCCCTCGTAGGAATGGGCGGGATCATGGACGCAAGCGATGCGATAGAGTTTATTATATCGGGCGCAGCAGCTATAGGCATAGGAACGGCAAACTTTATAAATCCGGAAGCATCTTTGGAAATAATAGGCGGCATTAAAAAATATATGAAGGAAAATAAAATAAAAAACGTTAAAAGTTTAATAGGTACTCTAAAATGTCCCACGAGAAATTAATAGTAGCTTTAGATACGGATGATTTAAGGAAAGTAAAACGCATTACAGATGAGTTTTCCGGAATTGTAGAGATATTTAAAATAGGCAGTCAGCTTTTTACCAGATATGGGCCAAAGGTTGTTAATATGGTTCATAAAAAGGGAGGCAAGGTTTTTCTGGATTTAAAGTTTCACGATATACCAAATACCGTAAAGGGCGCAGTGGAGTCGGCTAGAGATTTGGGCGTTTTTATGTTGACTTTACATACGCTTGGCGGCAGAGATATGCTTGAAGCAGCCGGCAGCGTATCGCTCAGGCCAAAATTAGTAGGGGTTACGGTTTTAACAAGCATGGATAATAGAGACCTTATGAGCTTGGGGTTAAGGAGGAAAGTAAAAGAAGAGGTTTTATACCTCGCTAAATTAGCAAAAGATTGCGGGCTTGATGGCGTGGTATGCTCGCCAAGGGAAATCGAAATTGTAAGAAAGAAGGTGGGCGTGGATTTTATGATAATTGTGCCGGGTATAAGGCCTAAGGGAGAAAAGGCCTCTGACCAGAAAAGGATACTAACCCCAAAAGAAGCGATAGCTCTTGGAGCCGATTATATCGTTGTGGGAAGGCCAATTTTAGAGGCGAGTTCGCCAATAAAAGCGGTTAGGGAGATATTGAGAGAGATTGATAATGTGTAAAAAATAGTTATAAGTTATGAGTTATAGGTTATAAGTTTTTGAACTCATAACTCATCACAAATAACCCATAACCTTTTTAAAACTATGCTACCCAAAAAAACCATACTCAAAATTTTTAAAGAAACTGGAGCTTTTTTAAATGGCCATTTTAAGCTTTCAAGCGGCCTTCACAGCGGGAGATATTTACAATGTGCGCTTGTTTTGCAACATCCAAAATATGCAAAGCTTTTATGTGCTGAGCTCGCAAAAAAATTTAAAAAAGAAAACCCTACAATAATTGCAGGGCCTGCCCTTGGCGGCGTGGTAGTGTCTTATGAGATAGCGCGTGCATTAAATTGCCGCTCTATATTTGCCGAAAGAGAAGAGGGAAAATTGAAATTCAGAAGAGGTTTCTCGGTTGATAAAAGTGACAGGGTTTTAGTGGTTGAAGACGTGATTACAACAGGCCTTTCAACAAATGAACTTATAAGTTTGATTAGAGAAGCAGGCGCAAAAGTTATCGGCGTTGGCTCAATAGTTGACCGCTCTAACTCAAAGATTGATTTTGGGGCAAGATTTAATAGTTTAATAAAAGTGAAAGTGGATACTTATTCTGAAAATAAGTGCCCTCTTTGTAAAAAGGGTATCCCTTGGGTAAAACCCGGAACGCGGAGGTAAAATGATTAAGAAGCTTTTTGTATTGGCAGTTATTTTTTCTATATCGCAGGCGGATTTAGCTCAATGCCAAATTACAACCGCATTGCCGAGACTTGAATACAGTTTTAAATCCGGCGAAAATTTAGTTTATAAAGTAACATATAACAGCACAAAAAAATCCGATAAAAAGGATTTTATAAAGAATGGAAAGAAAAAAGGAAAAAGCGTCTATTATTTAATCCAAAGAATAAATGAAGTAGATGAAAATAAGAATATTTTCATAAGAGCAGGCGGGCTTATAGAACGAAAGGGCACAGAGGGATATTCAAAATTTTTAGTTAAAGATTTTAAAATCGACAAATACGGCAATATCCCGGGCTTATTTCGATATGAGTGGTTCTATGTAAATATGCCGAGATTCAAAGATGAAGTTAAAAACGAATGGTCAGCCAATATAATTTTAAATCTTGGCAGCGGAAAGGCCGAGGAGCCTGTTGCTATGCTTAATGCAAAATACATAATTTCAGGAAAAACAAATATTGACGGCCGGGATTTACTTATCATTGAAAGCGAAGTAACAGGCGCCGGGAATATTTCAAAGCCAAAAGAAGTAGAAGCCATCCAGATAAAGGAAAAAGGTAAAATCTATTTTGATTATAAAGAAGGTAAAGTTTATAAGATGGAAATAGAACATTTTTATAAAGTAATAGCTAATATTGGAGAAAAACAGATACTGGACTTAGAAGAAATTTCAAATATAACATATGAATTATCCAGCGAGCCAATACAGGAGTCTCTTATAGAATATGCATTGAAATAAAAACACTGTTAACTTAAAATGGTAAATTATGGGTTATGTTGAGGTTTGGTTTTCGCTGCAACGCTTGTTCGTCCCAGCGTGCCTCACTTCGCTCGATGATTTTTCTTGCTCTCCGCCAAAATTCGTGGCGGAACCATGCCCGCTAGAGGCCTCACGAGGTTTTGCTTTAAGCACCAACCTTGTTACCTATTTTAAGTTAACAAAAATGAAATAAATAGAGGGGCCGACATGGAAGCAAAAGATTTTCTGGAAATTGTAAAGACAAGAAGGAGCGTAAGAAGTTTTTTAAAAAAGCCCGTCCCAAAGGAGATGATAGAGGAAATTATTGATGCAGGCCGGCTTGCTCCAACAGCAAATAATATCCAACCATGGGAATTTGTGGTTGTAATGGATGAGAAAACGAAATTAGCACTCTCAGAGCTTACGAACTATGGAAGATTTATAAAAGATGCCGGCTGTTGTATAGCGGTGTTTTGTAAGGATACAAAATATTACCTTGAGGACGGGTGTGCAGCCACAGAGAATATATTGCTTGCCGCTCACGCACTTGGGCTTGGCGCCTGCTGGGTGGCAGGCGATAAAAAGCCGTATTGTGAGGACGTTAAAAAACTGCTTGGCGCTCCATCCGAATATAAACTTATAAGTCTTATACCAATAAGCTATCCTGCTGAAAAACCCACTCCTCATGATAAAAGAGATTTAAAAGAAGTAATCCATCGGGAGAGATTTTGATTATTAATGTAAAGGTCATCGCAGGCGCTAAACAGAATAAGATAAAAAAAGAGGGCGAGAGATTTAAGGTATATTTAACCGCGCCGCCGGTGGAGGGAAAAGCGAATAAGATGCTTATTGAAATTTTAGCGGATTATTTTAAGGTTAAGAAGAACAAAATAAGTATAATAAAAGGGACTTTATCGTCTAATAAAACTATAGAGATTACTTGACAAAGGAATTTTGGTTTGATAATCTTTTGGGACTAATTTCCTATCGGAGTAGATAAATGGAGCTTATAGATAAGATAAAAGAGGTTGAGAGAGAAGCTGACAGTATAATCGAAGAGGCAAATCGCCAGGCAAAAGATATAGTTCAAAACGCAAAGGTTAAAGCCAGGGCCCTTATCGACAAAACCGCCGTAGATTCCCATGCTCAGGCGAATATCCTCTTTAGGGATGCCGAGTTACAGATTAAAGATAAGTCAAAGGGGATAACCGTCCGGATGGAAAAGGAAAGAGCGGCTATAAGGGAAGGCGCTTTAAAAAATATACAAAGAGCAGTCAGTTTTATTATGGAGTATATAGACAAAAAATGGCAGTAGCGCGTATAAAGAAATTAAACATTATTGCCCACAACAGCATAAGGGAAAGCCTATTAGAAGGCCTTCAGGATTTAGGGGTTGTCCATATATCCGGCATTAAGAAGGCCGCAGACGAAGAATTTAAAACAGAGGACAAAAAAAGAGAAGAGCTCTCAATAAGGATTTCGCAGATTGACGAGTTTATAAAATTCTTAAGTTCTATTGAAGACAATAAGGCAAGCTTCTTAAAGGGAAAGATATTCCTGAAATTAGAGGAATTTAAGAGCATATATGAAGAATTTGACTATAAAGAGGCATATGAAAAGTTTTGCGCGCTTAAGGCTGAATCAAAGGAGTTGAATTCCAAAAAGGAAAAATTGCTTGAAATAAAAAGAAAACTCCTGCCCTGGGAATCTCTGGATATAAAGCCTGCGGACCTCAAAGACACCAAGTATACCAGCTTGATCCTCGGTTTTATACAGCATAAAGATTTTTCAAACCTGACCGACCAGCTGAACAAAGAAAAGCCAGCGTATAATTTTGAAATAATAAATTCAGATAAGAACTTTGAATATTTAGTTTTTATATGCCTAGAGAAAGAGAAAGCAGTCGTTGAAGAGATATTGAAAAGGTGTAATTTTAACAGGGTGCAGCTTGAATTATCTACTCTTTCTGCCCGCGAAGAGCTTAAATCCATAGATAGAGACTATAGCCTGTTAGGGGAAAAGGAATATGCAATAAATGACAAGCTAAGGGGCCTGCTCAGATATAAGCCCAAACTTATGCGCCTCTATGACTACTGTTTTAATATCAGGAAGAAATCGGAGGCAGAGAAAGATTTCCTGAATACAAAAGAGGCATTTATGATAGAAGGCTGGATAAGGGAGCATGATTTAAAGCCTCTTAAAAGGATGATGGATAAAAATTTTTCCCACTTTGAACTAGAGGTGAGAGAACCTTCACATAGCGATATAGTCCCGGTTGAGTTAAAAAACAGGGCTGTATTTATGCCGTTTGAATTCATAACAAAGATATACGGCCTGCCTTCCTACGGCGAACTTGACCCCACGCCCTTTTTGGCCCCCTTCTTTTTTATATTTTTTGGATTTTGCCTTACAGACGCAGGTTATGGGGTAATAGTAGCGCTATTGTCGCTTTGGGCAATCTTGAAGCTTAAGCCGGGCAGATACTGGAAGACGTTCTTCTGGCTGTTGTTTTTAGGAGGAGTTTCTACAGTTTTGCTAGGTGCTGTTACGGGCGGGTGGTTTGGGGATATCATAGATATTTTAAATACCAGGTTTCCAAAGATTTTTTCATTTTTAGCCGTTTTAAAGAATCGTCTTATATTGCTTGACCCAAATAAAGAGCCGGTAAAGCTTTTGGGCATTGCCCTTGGCATCGGCGTAGTGCAGATTTTTACAGGAAACCTTATAGCCTTATATGATAATATACGAAAGAAGCATATATTGGACGGAATTTTAGACCAGGTTTCGGTGCTTGTTTTCTTAACGGGTTTTACAGGACTCGTGCTTATAATACTGGAGGTGCTAAATAAAAGTTACGGCACGCTATTTGGAAGGATGGCGCAGATAGGGGGGCTGGTAATAATATTAACCGCCGGCAGAGCAAACCCCGGCATAGGGGCTAAGTTATTTAACGGGGTCTTTGCCTTTTACAACGTGGCCGCAGGATACATAAGCGACGCGCTTTCATATTCAAGGCTATGGGCCCTTGGGCTTGTTACGGGCGTCATGGCTATGACGTGCAACCTTATAGCTTTTATGATAGGCGACATGATTCCCTTTGTTGGTTTTTTAGTAACAATTTTGATTCTTTTTGTCGGGCATGTATTTACGATAGCAATAAATGTACTCGGGGGGCTTATACATTCCGGGAGGCTTCAATTTGTTGAATTTTTACCGAAATTCTTTAAAGGGGGCGGCAGGGTATTCAGCCCTTTGAGGCTGGAGAATAAATATACCGTGATAGAAAAGACGTGAGGGCTATTAAAAGAGTTAATTGAGTTGCTTGAGTTCATTGAGTTAGTTGAGTTATTGAGTTTTTAAGAACGTAAGTAAACTCTATAAACTCAAAGAACTCTACAAACTCAAGAAACTAATCAATTTTCATTAGAATAGGAGGTAGAACATGGAAATGGGTCTTGTTATCGCTATACTTGGCGCAACGTCAGTCATTGTTCTTGGAGGAATAGGTTCAAGCATAGGAGTAGGGCTTGCGGGACAGGCGGCTGCCGGCGTTATTACGGAGGATCCGGATAAATTCGGCAAGCTTATTCCCCTGATAGGTATTCCCGGTACGCAGGGTTTCTACAGCCTGCTGGTAGGTTTTATGGTTATTATGAAACTTAAGCTTTTGACAACCTCGATAACCGTACCGGACCTCTCAAAAGGCCTTCAGATATTCGCAATATGTTCATTGGTTGGACTTGTTGAAATGATATCAGCCATACACCAGGGCAAGGTTTCGGTGGCAAGCATAGGCATAGTGGCCAAGAAGCCTGAAGAGCTGGGAAAGGCATTAATATTACCCGCATTTGTTGAGATATACGCCGTATTAGGGCTTGTTGCGGGATTCTTGCTGCTTCAGGGGGTTAGGGTCTAAAAAATGGCGCTTACAGATATTACCGTCAAGATATTATCCGACTCAAAGCTAAAAGCCGAGGGTGTTATAGAAGAGGCTAAAATAGAAGCAGAGAAAATCTTAAGAGATGCGAAATCTGAGAGCAGCTCTCTTAAGGAAGAGATTTTAAATAAGGCAGACAAAGAGTGCGGCAAAAGGCTTAAGAGCGCAGAAATTTCATTTAATATGCAACTGAAGAATGCCGCGCTTTCAGAAAAACAGGCTATTTTAGACGAGGTCTTTGATAATGCCAGGCGCAGCCTTCTGGATTTAAAAGCAGAGGAGTATAGAAACTTAATTAAGAGAGTGCTCTTTAGCGTAATTAAAGACGGTGATGAAGAGATTGTCGTGTCTGAAAATGACAGGCAAAGGCTGAATGAGAATTTTGTTAGCGCCCTAAACAGGGAGCTTGCGAGCTCGGGCAAAAAAGGAAAACTAAGAATAGGTTTTGACAAAAGGCTAAGTGGAGGTTTTGTAGTAAAGGCTAAAAAGATACAGATAGACTGCAGCATTGATTCTATGCTGGAACTGATAAGGCCACAGCTTCAGAATGAACTTTTAGAAATATTATTTGGATGATTATACATTCGCGGCCAGCGAAGTCCCGAGCTAAACGAGGGGAAAACCGCACCCTTTGGTTCGACTAACGCTCACCCATCCAGAGCAAAGCGAGGGACTCAGTATGAGCCATACGGAAACCTGTTATGGGGGGCTTTATGGATACCAGAATGCTCTTAGCAAAGGAATCCTCCGGGAAGGATGTTAGGTATACCTCTTCCGTCGGAAGAATAAGGGTTCTAGAGACGAGGTTTCTTACAAAGGCATTCTTAAGCAGGATGGCGGAGGCCCCCTCATATGAGGAGGCCGTTAAGGTCCTCTTTGAACACCCCGAATACAGGCAGGATATAGAGAACATTAAAGAGAAATCCAATTTCGAGGGTATTTTTATTAGCCAGCTAAAGAAGCTTTATAATTTAGCGGCTGAACTCTCAAGGGATAAAGAGATAACAAACCTTTTTTTATTAAAATATGATATAGACAATTTAAAAGTGCTTTTAAAAACCGGGATATCCGCCGTTTATAAAGAGGCAGAGCTGGTGGATTTAGGAGTATTTGGAATAGCGGCCCTCAAGGACTGCATGTCGAAAAAGGATTTTAGCGCGCTCGGGAAAAAATTTGCAACCATCATTTCCGAAATAAGCACCGTAAAAGAGCCTAAGGATATAGAATTGCTTTTAGACAGGTTTTATTTTGTATTGATAGGAGAGGGACTCTTAAAGGTAAAAAGCCGGTTTTTAGAGTATGTGTATAAATCCATGATAGACCTGTTCAATATAAAGATACTTCTTAGAAGAAGGGTCTTACGCGAAGAAAATTTTAAAGCACTTATTTTAGAAGAAGGCTATCTTACCAAAGACTTTTTTTATAAAATGGCCGATAAGCAGGATGCTGTAATCCAGAAAGAATTTTCAAATACAGCGTATACCGCGCTGATAGATGAAGTGCTCAAGGCCAGGAGAGATTCGCTTTTAGGAAATTTAGACGTTCTCTTTGACAATTATTTTATCGGTATTATAAAAGAAGCCAAATATTTCCATTTTGGCATAGAGCCTTTGATAGGTTATATACTTGCGAAGGAATGTGAAATAAAAAATTTAAGAAGGGTACTTGCCGGTAAATTTTACGGCATAAAGGAAGATATCCTTAAAGGGTCATTGCAGGAGGTTTATGTCTAATATAGCCTTTATAGGGCAGGAGGGTATAGTTTCTTTATTTGGGTTATCGGGCATTGATACATTCGGCGTAAAATCGCAAGAGGCGCGGTCGGTCTTAAGAAAGGTTTGCGCTAACGAGAATTATTCGATAGTACTAATAACCGAATCGGCTGCAAAGGACGCCGTAGAATTTATAAACGAAACGAATCTGGAGGGCAAAAGATATATCATGATAATCCCGGATTATACCGGCGCCAATGACATATCCAAGCTGATCTTGAAGAAATCTGTTGAAAAAGCGGTTGGCGCAGATATTTTGAGGGAGTGAATCTATGAACATCGGAAATATTATTAAAGTTTCAGGCCCGCTGGTAGTTGCCGATAATATGCAGGACGCCAGGATGTATGACGTGGTAAGGGTAAGCGATAAAAAGCTTATAGGAGAGATAATAGAGCTGAAAGGAGATATAGCTTCGATACAGGTATACGAGGAGACGGAAGGGCTTGGCCCGGGAGAGCCGGTGTTTTTAACGGGTGAACCTTTAAGCGTTGAACTGGGGCCTGGTCTTATACAGTCCATATTTGACGGTATCCAGCGCCCCCTTGATATTATAAGGGAAAAGACGGGCGATAGGATTTCGCGCGGCATAAATATACCCGCGCTTGACCGCAGTAGAAAGTGGCATTTTAAGCCTATGCTTAAAAAAGGAGAGAGCGTTATTGGAGGGGATGTGCTCGCAGAGGTGGAGGAAACGGCCCTTATTAAGCACAGGATACTTGTGCCGGTTGGGGTTTCCGGTGTTATTGAGGATATCCTTGAGGGAGATTTTACAGTAGTTGAAAATATATGCAGGGTAAAGACAAAGGAGGGTATCAATAATATATCGATGCTCCAGAGATGGCCGGTAAGGACGCCCAGGGTTTTTAAGGAAAAACTCATTCCCAAGGACCCTCTTATTACAGGCCAGAGAGTAATAGATACGTTTTTCCCAGTTGCAAAAGGCGGCACGGCATGTATACCGGGCCCCTTTGGCTCGGGAAAAACAGTGGTAGAGCATCAGCTTGCAAAATGGTCTAACGCAGAGGTGGTAGTCTATATAGGCTGCGGAGAACGCGGTAATGAAATGACAGACGTGTTAATGGAATTCCCGCACTTAAAAGATCCTCGCTCGGGAGAGCCGTTGTTAAAGAGAACGGTGCTCATCGCGAACACCTCTAACATGCCGGTTGCGGCGAGAGAAGCGAGTATCTATACGGGAATAACTATAGCAGAATATTTCAGGGATATGGGTTATAACGTTGCCGTTATGGCGGATTCTACTTCCAGATGGGCAGAGGCGCTTAGAGAGATTTCGGGAAGGCTTGAAGAGATGCCCGGCGAGGAAGGCTATCCCGCGTATCTTGGTTCCAGGGTTGCTGAGTTCTACGAGAGGGCGGGAAGGGTAATATGCCTGGGCAAAGATTCAAGGGAAGGGACTTTAAGCGTTGTAGGCGCCGTGTCTCCCCCGGGAGGAGATCTATCGGATCCTGTTGTGCAGGCGACATTGAGAGTGGTAAAGGTGTTCTGGAGCCTTGAGGATAAACTTGCCTATAAGCGGCATTTCCCGGCAATAAACTGGCTTATGAGCTATTCCTTATACCTGGATAATATAGAGGGATTCCTGAAGAAGGAAATAGGAGAGGATTTTATCGAGCTAAGGCGCTCCGCTATGAGGTTATTACAGGAAGAGTCAGAATTAGAGGAGATAGCCAGGCTTGTTGGAATTGGATCCCTTTCCGACAGGGACAGACTAACCCTTGAGGCGGCACGCTCGATAAGAGAGGATTTTCTACACCAGCACGCCTTTCATGAGGTGGATACGTACAGCTCGTTTATAAAACAGCATAAAATGTTAAGCTTGATTATCAAGTATTACTCGGAGTCGAAAAGGGCACTGGAGAAGGGGGTATCTTTCGGGGAGATTGCCTCTCTAAAGGTAAGGGAAAGTATTGCAAGGGCAAAATATATAGATGAGCACGAGATTGAAAAGATCGACAGGATTTCTGAAGCATTGTCTCAGGAAATAGAATCTAAGATATCCGGCGGAGGAAAGAATGCTTAAAGAATATCTGACCGTCTCAAGTATTGTCGGGCCTCTTGTATTTGTTGAGAAGATAGAGGATGTTAAATACGGCGAAATTGCCCAGATTGAATTTGGCGATGGAAATATCAGGATGGGCAGGGTGCTTGAGGTATCCACGGATGTCGCTTTAGTCCAGGTGTTTGAAGGAACGCGCGGTATAGATGTATACAAGAGCAAGGTAAAGTTTTTAGGTAAGGGAATAGAACTAGGCGTTTCGCTGGATATGCTTGGAAGGGTTTTTGACGGTTTTGGGAGGCCAAAAGACGGCGGCCCTCAAATACTGGCTGAGAAAGATATAGGAATAAGCGGAAATCCTTTAAATCCATGTGCGAGAAATTACCCGTCCGAATTCATCCAGACAGGAATCTCCGCCATAGACGGTCTAAACACGCTCGTAAGAGGTCAAAAGCTCCCTATATTTTCGGGTTCAGGCCTGCCCCACTCAAAGATTGCCGCGCAGATTGCAAGGCAGGCGAAGGTATTGGGCAAGGAGGAAAAATTCGCCGTTGTATTCGGCGCCATGGGCATAACGTTTGAAGAAGCGGAGTTTTTTATAAGCGATTTTAAGGATACGGGCGCCATTGAAAGGGCGGTGCTTTTTATGAACCTGGCCGATGAGTCTGCCATTGAAAGGATAGCAACCCCGCGAATGGCGCTTACCTGCGCAGAGTATCTCGCGTTTGAAAAGAATATGCATGTGCTTGTAATCTTAAGCGATATGACAATGTACTGCGAGGCTCTTAGAGAAGTCTCTGCCGCAAGAAAGGAGATACCCGGAAGGCGCGGATATCCCGGCTATCTATACACGGACCTTGCCACGCTATACGAGAGGGCAGGCAGGATAAGAGAAAAGCCCGGCTCTATAACCTTGATCCCCGTTCTTACGATGCCCGAGGATGATAAGACGCATCCAATACCCGATCTGACCGGCTATATTACAGAGGGCCAGACTATATTAAGCAGAGAGCTTCACAGGAAAGGCATATATCCGCCCATTGACGTTTTGCCGTCGCTCTCGAGGCTTAAGGACAAGGGCATAGGAAAGGGTAAAACAAGGGAAGACCATTCGGATGTGTTAAATCAGCTATTCGCCTGTTATGCGCGAGGAAGAGAAGCAAAAGAGCTCGCTGTTATATTAGGCGAGGCAGCGCTAAGCGATATAGACAGGCTCTATTCAAAATTCTCGGATAGGTTTGAAGATGAATTCCTAAGGCAGGGAGAATACGAGGACAGGACTATAGCAGAGACTTTAAACATCGGCTGGAAATTACTGGCCATATTTCCAAAAGAAGAATTGAAAAGAGTAAGGGAAGAATATTTGAGTAAATACTATAACAAGTTATAGCGTTATAGAGTTCATAGAGTTATAGATTTTACTCAATAACTCAAGTAACTCAATAAACTCAACGAACTCAAGTAACCCTATAACTCAATAACCCAAGCAACTCAATAACTAATATGCGTTTATCCGTTAACGCCACAAGGATGGAACTTTTAAGATTAAGGAAAAGGCTCCTCCTTGCCCGGCGCGGCCATAAGTTATTACGGGATAAACAGGAAGAACTTATGAGGAGATTTCTTGAGATTGTAGGTAAGCTTAAAGCGCTAAGGAAGGAAGTTGAAGAAAATCTTATAAGCGCATTTAAGCTTTCAGCTTACATAAGCATGAGCCTTCCCGGTTATAAAATAAAAAATATAGGCCTCTCGCAGCCGCAAAGGCTTACTATTAAGAAAACTCAAGTTAGAATTATGAATATAACCACGCCCAAATTCGAGATAGAAACAATGCCGGAGCCATTTACTTACAGCCTTATTGAAACGCCGTTTGAAATGGATGCCTTCGCCGAAACTATCAAAAATATGATACCCAGGATTATTGAACTTGCCCAGATTGAGTCGGCGATTGTCATTTTAGCCGAGGAGCTTGAAAAGACGCGCCGTAGGGTTAACGCCCTTGAATACATACTTATCCCCAGCCTAATGGAAACCATCAAATATATCACTATGAAGCTCGCAGAGCTTGAGCGCTCAAACCTCGTCCGGCTTATGAGGGTAAAAGAACTCGTAGAAGCAAGGTAAAACCACGACACATCCCAATTTTCCGCCATAAAAGTCCAGGTTAGAAATCTTCCACATTGAGATCGTTGCAAAACCCGCGCTTTAGGCATTTTTCCGGCATGCATCGCCAGATCTCTCGTTGAGACTAAAGTCTCCGCCCGAGGCGGATGAGAGCATTGAAAAAATTTTTCTTTTCAATGCTCTCATATTTTAAAATTGACTTAATTTTTTAAAGTAGTATTATCCAATTAGTATCTCTATAAAATCATAAATGGGCGTAAGAGATGGTATTCAGCAATAAAAAAGGTTTCGCCTTTATAGAAATTTTATTGGCTTTGGGCATTGTGCTATTTTTATATTATTTTCTTGCAAAGGTATATATGGCAAGCTCGGCTGGTGATAAAAATACCAAAAAGATTTTAACCGAACAGGGCATAGATACATCCGGAGGCAAGTCGACTTTACAGGCCGTTACAGATAAGATACATGATCTCAATGAAAAGGAATTAGAACGAGCCAAACAGATAGAGGATATCGAGGTTAAATAAGCAGCACTGTTTGTTTATGATATTCCGGTTATTAATTCGGAGGGGGACTTGGCGTGAAAGTGAAGGCTATAGCATTAATTTTGCTAGGCGCCTTAGGCGGTGCGTTTGTCTGCACGTTTGATAGAATAGCCGGCAAACCTGTAAATGACATAACCGGGCCAAAGTCCATAATCGCCCTTATAATCTGCGGACTTTTGATAATATCAGGGATTTATTTACTGCTAAAAAAGTCAAAGAGTAAGACTAAAAAGAGCGGTAAACAGTCTATATAGAATATATGAAAAAATGCCCGTATTGCGCTGAAGAGATACAGGATGAAGCGATAAAGTGCAGGTTCTGCGGAGAGTTAGTGGGAACCCTGCCCTTCGGGGCGTTAGAGAAAAAGCAGCAGATAAAATGGTATCTCAGGACCTCCGTATTACTAATCGCCTTTTTAAGCGTCGGGCCGTTAGCCCTGCCGCTAGTATGGGTTAATCCGCGCTTTAACAAGACAAATAAGATAATCATAAGTGTTGTTGTTGTAATCCTGACGTATTTTATGATAGTCCTGCTAGGCAATGCGTTGAAATCCATAAGCGGTTATTATCAGTTAATATTTCAGTAGTATCTTGCCTTGTAAAGTAAATAAAGGTCTAATGTAAAAATCAAAGTGCAAAAATCAAAATCACAAATCAAAATGCAAAAATTTTAAGTTGCTTTTGAATACGACGATGTTTTAAATAAATTTTGAATTTTGCAATTGTCATTTTGATATTTTATTTTTGATATTTGAATTTCTAATGATAGCGTTATTTAGTAGACAAAGCAGCATCTCACCCATAACAGAGGATAAATATGGCCGCCTTCAAAACCAAATCCCTTGAAAATATTGAGCAGAAGATAAAAGACGCAGACGAAAACTCCTTTCGGTATCAGGTGTTAAAGAGCGCCAAGAACTTTAAAACATCATGGATAGAGCTTGGGAGGTCTCTATGTGGCGTATGGAAGGATAAGATGTATAAGGAATGGGGGTATAGCACCTTTGAGGCCTATATATCCAGAGAGATAGGCATAAGGAAACAGACAGCTATGAAGCTGCTTAAGTCATACTGGTTCCTGGAAAAGGAGGAGCCGCAGTATCTGAAAAATGAATACGCGCAAAGCGCCGAGGCATCAACATTGCCTAACTACGAGTCGGTGTATGTGCTGCGTCAGGCAAAAGCCAAAAAAGAACTTGATAGTAACGATTATATCAACCTCAAAAAAGAGGTTTTTGAGAAGGGCAGAGACGCCGGGGATATCAAGAGGGACCTCGCCAGCCTTATAAGGCAAAGGGAGGAGTTAAAGCCCCAGGAGGCATGGGAAAAGAGGAGGTTGTCTACGGTAAAGAGATTTATTACTGTCCTAAAATCTTTAAAATATGAGATAGAGAGCTCTAAGCTATTGCCGGCATCCATAATAAAGGAAGCAAGCGAACTTATTAAGAAATTGGAAGCCGGGATAGATTCATAAACCCAAATTTTTCACGCTTCGCAGGAAAAATTTGCCCCGGGTGGGTAAAAAAATTTATACATTCGCGGCCAGCGAAGTCCCGAGCTAAATGAGGGGAACAATGGCCACTCAGTATGAGCCATACGGAAACCTGTTATGGAAGGCTTTATGTAAGGTGGAAAAGATTATCCAGGGAATTAAAGATATTTTAACGGGCGAAGGCATATACCTTTTCGGCTTCTGCGGCGTAAGCGATATAAAGGACATATTTCTGTTTGAAAAAAAAGAGGTTTTAAAAAATATTAATCACGCAATTTCTATTTCTTATGTGCTTTCCGATAAGATTTTAGAAGAGATAGAGGATGCCCCCACGCCTAGTTATGCGTTTCACTATAAGGGGGTAAACAGCCTTCTGGACATAGCGGCGCTAAAGGTTTGCGCATACATACGACAGAATGGCTTTGATGCTATCCCCGTACCGGCAAGCCATATAATTGACTGGGAAAACCAGAAGGCCTTAGTCTCCCATAAGCATATTGCCACGAGGTCAGGGATTGGGTGGATAGGCAGGAATAACCTGGTAGTAAATCCCAGGTATGGTTCGGCGATTAGATTTGCCACAATACTTACTTCTATGGTCCTGCCTGAGAGCGAACCGGTAAGTATTGATTGCGGAGATTGCTTTGATTGCATAAAGGCCTGCCCGGCAGGCGCGATTAAAGAGAAGCAGGCGGATTTTGACCATAAGGGCTGCTTTGAGCTGCTTAAGGATTTTTCAAAAAGGCCTGGAATAAACCAGTACATATGCGGGGTATGCATAAAGGCGTGTGCAGGGGAAAGAAGATAAATTCAAATATCAAAAATCAAAATCCAAAATGACAATCCAAAATTTAAAATGTCTTAAAAATTTTTGGAATTTGGATTAGGATAATGGCTAAAGCAGAAAAACACCCAAAGGTAAATCTTATAATCGGCATTATATCCAATAAAATAAAACTGTTTGAGGATGCCAGGAGGCGTTTAAATAGAAAATTCGGCGAGATAGATTTCGAAAGCCAGATAATAGATTTTAATTTTACGGCGTATTACGAAAAGGAGATGGGAAAAAATTTAAAGAGGAGATTCTTGAGTTTCAAAAACCTTATTAAACCTGAGGAGCTTCCAGGCATAAAAACGTATACAAACAGCCTTGAAGAAAGGTTTAGAATGCTTACAGGCTCACCCGGCAGAAATATAAATTTAGACCCAGGATATATAACCTCTGCAAAACTCGTACTCGCCACCACCAAGGATTATTTTCACAGGATATACCTTGAAAAGGGTATATTCGCAGAGATAACGCTATGCTTTAGAAGGGGAGGCTTTGAGGCATTTGAGTGGACATACCCCGACTACAGGACGAAAGAGTATGCGGATATTTTTAATCATATCAGGAGGTTGTATATAAAAAAGAAAGATGGATGAAGTAGCCAATAAAGCAAAGCAGTATTCAAGTATAAAGTATAAGGTTTTTTTTATAGGGATAATATTTTCGTTTATATTTCTGATATCCTTTCTTTATCTCGGCCTGAATTTTATCTTAAGAGATGTTGTAAGCAGGCTGACTAAAAACCCATACGCAGGCTTATTTATATTTTTAGGAACATTCAGCATTATATACTGGTTTAGTTTCCTGCCGCTCGATTTTTACTCCGGGTTTATGGTAGAGCATAAATTTAATCTCTCTAACCAGAGCTTTTTATCGTGGCTTAAGAGGTACTTAAAGCAGGATATCTTATCCGCCGTTATAATGCTGCCCCTTATTTCGCTGTTATATTTTTTCCTGCGGAACTTTCCTGACAGGTGGTGGATTTTTATTTCCATAGCCTGGATATTCTTTAGCATAATAATCGCAAAAATTACCCCTATTTTCATAATCCCTCTGTTTTATAAACTCACGCCGCTTAAAGATGAAAAACTGAGAGATAGGCTTGCAAAATTGGTCCTGGTATCCCGCATGAGGGTAAGGGATATATGTGAGATAAACCTGAGCAAGGACACCAAAAAGGCTAACGCTGCCTTTGCCGGGATAGGAAAATCCAGGAGGATTCTGATAGCAGACACCCTCCTGTCAAACTTTAACCACGAGGAGATAGAGGTAGTGATGGCGCATGAGATAGCCCACAAAAAATTTGCACATATCTGGAAGCACATATTATTCGGTTCGGTTTTGACGTTTTTGGGCATGTTAGTTTTAAAATTCATACTTGATAATTATAGCGCTAAACTCGGCTTTTCGGGAATATACGACATGGCGAATTTTCCCTTTTTAGCCCTTTATTTTTCTGCCTTTAGCCTTATCTTTTTACCGATTCAAAATGCCTTTTCAAGGCACCTTGAAAGACAGGCCGACAGGCACTCGCTGACGCTGACCGGGAATAAGCCCGCCTTTATATCTGCTATGGAGAAGCTCGCCAGCCAGAATCTCTCCGATAAAGAACCGCCTTTTTTAATTGAGCTCCTGATGTATGACCACCCGCCTATATCAAAACGCATAAGGCTTGCGCAAAATTATAAGCAAGCATGAAAAAATATATCCTTAAGGAGCCTCCCTCAGCAGCCCCTAAAAAAATAGGCTATAAAGACGATCTAAACCCCCAGCAGTATAAGGTGGTTACTGATTCAGACGGCCCTGTATTGGTATTGGCGGGCGCGGGCAGCGGAAAGACAAGGACGCTGATATACAGAGTAGCGTACCTGCTTGAAAGCGGAGTAAAACCAGAAAATATAATGCTGGTAACCTTTACTAACAGGGCGGCAAGGGAGATGTCAAGCAGGGTAGAGACGCTCTTAGGTAAAAAACCCAAGGGATTGTGGTGCGGGACGTTTCATCATATCGCAAACAGGTGTCTGAGGGTTTACGCCGGAGAACTGGGGTACACGAGGGATTTTTTTATCCTTGACGAGGAAGACAGCCTTCAGCTGATAAAATCCTCCTATGAAGATTTAAAAAAATCATTTTACCAAACTAGATTTCCGAGGCCAAAGATAATACAGTCTATAATAAGCTTTTCTATTAACAGCGCCGCAAGCATCAAGGATGTTATAAGCAGGCAATATCCGTACTTCGAGGAACTGACAGCCGATATAGAGCGCCTTAACGGTTTTTATATAGAGAGAAAGAAGAGTTCAAACAGCATGGACTACGATGACCTGCTTACTAATTGGCTGAAACTGCTCGCCGAGACAGAGGATGTATCGGAGCACTACAGGAATCAGTTTAAGTACATTCTTGTCGATGAATATCAGGATACGAATCGCCTGCAATATGAGATAATAAGAAGCCTTTTTTCGTATCACAGGAATATCCTGGTGGTCGGAGACGATGCTCAGAGTATTTACTCATTCAGGGCGGCCCAAATAAGAAATATACTGGACTTCCCGAGGCATTTTGAGAATGCAAGGATATATAAGCTTGAAACGAACTATAGAAGCACGAAAATGGTCTTGCGCCTTGCAAATGAGAGCATAAAGAATAACGTAGAGCAGTATCCGAAGCATTTGATAAGCCTCTCTCCCAAAGGGCCTAAGCCCACCCTCGTAAGGCTTAAGGATACAAACCAGCAGTCCTGTTTTATAGCCCAGAGGATGCTTGAGCTCAGGCAGGAAGGCGTGCCTCTCGGGGATATAGCCGTACTGTTTAGGTCTCATTATCAGGCGGTTGAGTTGGAGCTTGAGCTTGCCAAAAGGAATATACCTTATATTATAAGAGGGGGCATCAGATTTTTCGAACAGGCACACATAAAGGATGTCCTGAGCTATCTCAGGGCTATATTAAACCCCAGGGATGAGGTAGCCTGGAAGAGGGCACTGGGTTTATATGAGGGCTTTGGGAAGGTAACGCGCGATAAGCTTTTTAGTGAATTGTCAAAATATAGCTTTGGCTTGAACGTGATATTTAGCAGCGCCTTCAAGGTAAAACTTCCGCAGAAGGCGAATAAATCCTGGCAGGATTTTGCGCGTCTCATGCGCATATTAGAGGATGAGCCAAACAGGGATAATCCCTCAAACCAGATAACCCTGATAATAAATTCAGGTTATGATAAGTATGTGTTGAATTCTTTTGAGAACGCCCGCGACAGGCTCAAGGATTTGGAGGAACTTTCAAACTTTGCCCACACGTACGGCTCATTAAAGGAATTTTTGCAGGATATCACAATAAGGGAAGGTTTCAGGGGAGAGACGGTGCTTGGGGCTATTAAGGACGAAGAGTTTCTTGTGCTGTCCACAATCCATCAGGCTAAGGGCCTTGAATGGGAGGCGGTTTTTATAATGGGCTTAAGCGACGGGCACTTCCCGCATCCGAAGAGTATGGAGAGCCTTAAAAATCTCGAAGAGGAAAGAAGGCTCTTCTATGTAGCCATAACCAGGGCAAAGACGCATCTATATATGACATATCCTATGAGCCATCCCCATTACAGGTTTGGAGAAATTATCTCAAGGCCCTCTCTTTTTATAGAAGAACTCCCACAGGATAGCTATAAACTGTGGGAGGTAGATGTAGAATAGCTTAACGGGGTTGCTTTTTCATGCCCTATGCTGTATAATCCGAAATTTACATGAAGATTAAATACTTATTTATATTTGTTATAGGCATTATTCTCTCCGGGTGCGCGACAATATATAACCCCGCGACAGGGAGAGAAGAACTTATATTTATCAATACCGCGCAGGAAGTAGCCATCGGCGGAAGGGTTTCGCAGCAGGTTTCGCAGCAGTACAGGATATCGCAGGATTCCGTTCTAAATGAGAGGCTTGATAAAATAGGTAAAAATATAACCTCGGTTTGCGAAAGACAGGATGTAAAATACCGCTTTTTTGTGATAAGGGAAAAAGAGATAAACGCATTCTCTATACCCGGCGGATATGTATATGTAAACACAGGGTTGATGGAAAAAACCACGGATGATGAGCTTGCCGGGGTAGTAGCGCACGAAGTAGCTCATGTTGCCGCAAGGCACAGCATAAAGAAGCTTCAGGCGGCTATGGGGTATAACTTGTTAATGAGCCTCGCATTTAGCCGCGGAGAGGCGGTAGAGATGGAGCGGGCTGTCGGCGTAGCGATAAATCTTGTTTCCCTGGGGTACGAGAGGGAAGACGAAAGAGAGGCGGACGCACTCGCCGTCCGCTATACGCATAAGGCAGGATATAACTCATACGCCATGATTACAATGCTTAAAAAACTTCAGAAACTTGAGCGGGAAGACCCCTTGTCCATGGTAGTTTTTTTAAGGAGCCACCCACCCGCATCCGAACGCATAAGATTGGTCGAGGCGGAACTTGCCGGCCTTTCAATCCCTAAAAAAGAGGTTACCTCAAATGTAACTTACGGGCTCACTCACCCGCAAGAAAAATACTGTCCCGAGTGCGGCGCGTATTATTCGCAAAAAGATAATTTTTGTCTTAAGGACGGCGCCAAGCTGAGGTATTCAAAATGATAAACAAGCGCACATTTATTGTTACAAATATCAAAAATTCACCCATTAGACCCTTCCTTATATTTATTTCGGTTATGGTATCCGTAGTCCTATTAATTATTCTGATAGGCGTAATAGGAATTTTTGTATCCATAATATTAGGATCTCTGGGCCTTTTATTTTTGGTAAAAAATAAGATCAAGAGATTTATCGCAAAAACACAAAAGCCTCTCCCTCACAAAGATACCAGTCCTAATCTTATAGAGCTTGAAAAGGACGAGTATAGAATATGCGAATAGAAAAACTTTTCTTCCACGTGCCGTACAAGGTGCTCATGGAAAACACGGATTTTATATCCCGCAATTTGATTAATTGCGAAATATTTTTTGACTCTACGGCGCTTGATGCCTGCTCTAAGGAGGACGCGAGCCTTATAAATTTTACATTTAAAAAACACGGGCTTTCAAAGACAATCCACGGCCCTTTTATGGATTTGAATCTTGGGAGCCTGGATTCTATTATAAGAGAGGCTACTTATGACAGATATGATAAGACATTAGAATTATGCAGGAGCCTGAACGTAAATATAGCGGTTTTTCACTCAAGCTTTTTCCCGGTTTATTATGATAGCTATCTTAAGAGATGGCTTGAGCATGCAACAGAGGGATGGCTTAAACTGCTTGATAAGGCAAGGGCTTACGGGATAACCCTTATGATAGAAAACTCTATAGATAAAACACCCAGGGCGATTTTAGAGCTGTTAAAAAGAATAAATGATAAAAGCTTTAAGGCCTGTCTTGATTTCGGGCATTATTATATATTCGGAGAAAAGAACGGCCTGGAGCATATAAGGCAATACCCGAAGGATTCAATCGGAGAGGTTCATATATCTGATAGTAACGGCAGGATAGACCAGCATCTGGCGTTAGGGAAAGGCTCGCTTCCCATACGCTCATTCTTTGACGCGCTTGATGAGCTATCTATAAAACCGGTTATTACGGTAGAGCCGCATTGTATTGAGGATATATTGGTAAGTAGAGAATATCTTAAGGCGAATGGATTGATATAAAAAATTAGAAAAGAACCAGTTATTTGAGTTTATAGAGTTAATAGAGTTCTTAAAAAACTCAAGTAACTCAAGCAACTCAATGAACTCAATAAACTAAGTTATTTAATAGGAGTTAACAAATGGTAACATACGAGGAATTCAAAAAACTGGATATAAGAGTCGCAAAGGTTATTTTGGCGGAGGACCATCCAAATGCCGACCGCCTGTACGTATTAAAGATAGATACGGGCGTTGATACGCGCACCATAGTAGCTGGCATAAAGAACTTCTATAAAAAGGAAGAACCGTTAGATAAAAACATAGTGGTTATTACAAACCTGGAGCCTGCGATGATACGGGGCGTTGAGAGTAATGGTATGCTGCTTGCCGCATCCGACGAAAATGGTATTTGTGTTTTAATGCCAGATAGAAATCCAGCGGTGGGAAGTAAGGTTTCATGATGCATTAAGCAATATTGATAATTTATTACTGAATGGTTAAGGTAACGAAGCCCGTATCGGTAACGTTTAACGGTTACGCAAATAAATGAAGTTAAAATAAGAAGGACGATAAACCTAACCCAAATACGAAACGGGCATCGTAACCAATAGCCGTTACCTAATAAACAAAGATGGATGCATATATCGATATTGAGACTTCTTGCGATATGGAGATAACGGTTGTCGGTATTTATTTATCCAACAAGAGGTTCCTGCAGTTTGTTGGAAGCGATATAAAAAGAGACGCCATAATTAAAAGCTTGAAAGGCGTAAAAAGGATATTTACCTATAACGGCGACAGATTTGATATCCCGATGATAAAGAAAATGCTGGATATAGACTTATCCAGCGGGTTTGAAAATTGCGACCTGATGCGCGACTGCCACAGGGAAAATTTATACGGGGGCTTAAAGGGGGCCGAGACAGGGCTTGGCATACGGCGCAAGACAAAGGGAATGGACGGTTATAAGGCGCTTAAGCTATGGAACGAATATAAAGAACACGGAGACAGAAAGGCCCTTAAGGCTTTATTGACGTATAACAAAGAGGATACGGTAAATCTTCACAAAATAAGAAGGCTTATTAAAAAGAGAAATGGCAAAAAGAATATTAGAGCCTGATACGGCGTTATATCCGTGCCCCGTGGTTTTGGTCAGCGCGAGGGATTCAAAAGGGAAGCTCAATTTTATGACCGCAGCATGGTGCGGCATTGTATGCTCAAAACCGCCCTTGATTTCGGTATCCATAAGGCCGTCGAGACTCACCGGTTTAATGATAAGAGAGACAAAGGAGTTTGCGATAAATGTGCCCAGGGCCTCTTACGTAAAAGAGGTTGACCTCGCAGGCGTTTTATCGGGCAAGGATACCGATAAATTCAAAAAATTAAAATTTACTGTCTTAAATTCGTCAAAAATAAAAGCCCCCATAATTGAGGAATGCCCCGTAAATATCGAATGCAGGGTGGTTGAGATAAAGCCACTCGGAAGCCACGATATGTTTATCGCGGAGGTATTAGCCGTCCAGGCCGACGAAGAACTCCTTGACAAAGAGCAAAATATAGACTATAAAAAAGCAGACCCGTTTGTGTATAATCAGGGCGGATACTTTAGCTTATTTGAAAAGATAGGCTATTATGGGTTTTCAAATGAAGCCCAAACTTATGGAACGTAGTGAGCATAAGTTTGATGGCTGAATTTGTCCCGCCCTTTCTTGATGTGGAGAGATACTTCTAAGTAAGAAAGGGCGGGGCTAATTAAATAAATAGGATATATGGAAAAACTAAAAGCCGACTGTCTATTTTGTAAAATAATCAAAAAAGAAATTCATAGTTCCGTGGTCCACGAGGATGATAAGACGCTTGCATTCAAGGATATAAACCCGCAGGCGCCGGTTCATATCATAATCGTTCCAAAGATTCATGTAGATAAAATTTCTGACCTGACAGAAGAAACAGCAGAATTTATCGGCGATATGACGCTAACTGCAAATAAAATAGCAAAAGAATTTAAAATAGATAAGAATGGATACAGGCTCGTCGTAAATTGCGAGGAATACGGCGGACAGACGATATATCATATACACGTACATCTGCTCGGCGGAAGAAGGATGACCTGGCCACCGGGCTAACGTTTTTTCGAGTGTGACCGTTGCAAAACCCGTACTTTAGGCGTTTTTCCGGTATGCATCACCAGATCTCTCGTCGAGATTTCGTCTCTCCTCGAGATGAGAGCATTGAAAAGAAAGACTTTTTCAACGCTCTCATATTTGAAAATTGGGCGGTTAGTTTCCGCCATCCGCCTCTGGCGGAGGTTAGAATATTAGGGGGCGATTAGCCCAGTTGGTTAGAGCATCTGCTTTACACGCAGAGGGTCAGAGGTTCAAGTCCTCTATCGCCCACCAGTTTTGCCTTTGGCAAAACTGTTCCCTCGCTAAAACGAGGATAGCGAAGTGAGGGACTAAAAAAGTAAGCCCGTCCTAAACAATACGACGGAATTGTTTTCTCGGGATCAAAAATTATTTTGAAACAATGTAGCCCCTCGGCCGTCTTTATCTATTACAGCCTCGGGACAAATTTTACGAAGTAAAATTTGGGGACGTAGTTCAGTTGGCTAGAACGTCGGACTGTCGATCCGAAGGTCGCGGGTTCGAGCCCCGTCGTCCCCGCCATTCAACATTTGTGGGGGTTTCCCCCACAAATGAAAACGGCGAAACCCAAGAAACATAAAGGGTTCGGTTTTTTAGGATAAAGTTCGAACCGCATTTTTTTAAGAATTCTCTCTGGCTGC
>JAGVOB010000199.1 GCA_020052955.1 Candidatus Omnitrophota bacterium
CTTTGGGATTGGCTCAATGCGCCGTTTCACGAAAGAAGCAATAAACCGGAACACGAATTACAGCTATCACTCAGTTTCGGCTAATTTGGACAGCAATGAGTCAGCATAATTAAGCAATTAAAACCCTATGCGGTGGATGTAAGCAGCGGGGTAGAAAAGGCGCCGGGGAAGAAGGATGCGAGGTTGTTGAGGGAGTTTGTTGAGAAAATTAGAGATTTGGGTTAAGGTAACGAAGCCCGTATCGGTTACGTAAAAGGGTTAGGTAATAAGGACTGGTGACGATTGACGTAGCCGAAATACGAAACGGGTATCGTAACCGTAACCCAAAAACGTTGCCCCTTCAAATTAAAAATTATTTATATATGAGAATCTTACTTACCAACGACGACGGTATCCATTCCCACGGCCTTATAAGTCTTTATAAGGTACTTTCCATGGAACATGACTGCGTAGTCATAGCGCCGGAGAGAGAAAACTCGGCCATAGGGCACGCCATAACCCTCTCACGCCCCTTGAGGGTAAGAAAGATAAATGCAAAGAATTTTAAGGGTTACGCTGTGAGCGGGACACCGGCGGATTGCGTCAAGATAGGCCTTATGGCGCTTCTTAGAAAAAAACCGGACATTGTAATCTCCGGAATAAATGTCGGCTTGAATGTCGGGGCAAATTTAATCTACTCCGGGACGGTCTCAGCCGCGGTTGAGGCGTCCATAGCCGGCATAAGCGCAATCTCTGTTTCGCAAAAGCTTCAAAAGAATATGGATTTTGAAACGAGCGGTAATATCATAAATGGGCTGCTTGAAAGCCTTAAAAAGGTTTTAAGATCCCAGAAAATCCTGCTTAATGTAAATGTGCCGTCAAGGGAAATAAAAGGGCTAAAGATAACCCACCAGGCGCGATCTGTATCGAGAGAGTCCATAGAAAAAAGGATTGACCCCAGGGGGGTTGCATATTACTGGCTTAAAGGGTTTTTAGTGAGTCCTGACAATGACGGGTATAGCGACGAGAGCGCGGTCTCAAAGGGATACGTTTCTATCACCCCGCTTCACTTTGATATGACGGATTACGAAGTTATGAAGAAGTTGAAAAATATAGATAAGCTAATAAGAGATGTATAGTCAGTTATCCCTTGTTTTGGTTTTTTCTCGATTAGGTTAGGTCTCTCGGTTACGGTAAGGAAGCCCGTATCGTATTACGGATACGTTATTCGGCTAATAAGGTTCAAGACGTAACCCAAAGACGCTTGACGAAACGGGTATCGTAACCGTGACCCTTAGATGATAAATAAGATGAATTATACACATTCTTCAAGTAGGTATATAGCATGAATATAGATAATTTCTTATTTGACAACCTATTATCCGTAACCAAGCCTGCAAGATATATCGGCAGGGAGATTAATCAGGTTAAGAAGGATTTTGACAAACAAAAGATAAGGTTTGCGCTGTGCTTTCCCGATACGTACGAAATAGGGATGAGCAACCTGGGGCTTAAGATTATTTATGGTATTTTAAATTCCTTAGACAGAGTGGTATGCGAGAGGGTGTTCTCCGTATGGAGTGATTTTGAAGAACTCCTGCTTAAGAATTCACTTGAGATATTTTCCCTTGAGTCAAAGAGGGCTTTGAGAGAGTTTGATATCATAGGTTTTTCGATATCGCATGAGTTAAGCTATACGAATGTGCTTAATATCCTTAAGCTCGGTAATATCGCTTTAAAGAGCGCCGAGAGAAAAGATTCCGACCCCTTGGTGATTGCCGGTGGGCACGCCTGTTTCAACCCCGAGCCTATGGCGGATTTTATAGATGCATTTGTAATAGGCGAGGCGGAAGAGATAATTCTAGAAATTATAGAGGTTTTTGAAAAACACAGGGACGATAGGGCGGGGTTGCTTGGAGAGCTGGCCTCTTTAGAGGGCGTGTATGTGCCGTCTTTAGGGAAACCTCAAAAGAGGGTCAAAAGGAGAATTATAAATGATTTTAACAATGCCTATTATCCTGTAAACCAGATAGTCCCGTACATAAATATTGTGCATGACCGCATATCGATTGAGATTATGCGCGGTTGCACAGGAGGATGCAGGTTCTGCCATGCCTGCATGGTAACAAGGCCAGTCAGGCTCAGGGATAAGGCTAAGGTAGTTGAGCTTGTAAAGCAGGCATACGATTTAACCGGGTACGAGGAGATATCGCTCGTATCGCTTTCAAGCGCGGACCATCCACAGATAAAGGAGATGATGACGCTTTTAAACGATTATTTTAAAGGCAAGGGCATAAATATTTCCCTGCCGTCACTCAGAGTTGAAAGCGCCTTAAGGGACTTACCCGCCCTAATAGGAAAGACCAAAAAGACAACCCTTACCTTTGCGCTGGAGGCGGCCACCGAAAGGCTGCGAAACGTAATTAATAAAAATATTAGGATAGAAGACCTATTCTCCGTTGCAATGGAAGCCTTCAAGGCGGGCTGGCGGCATTTAAAGCTCTATTTTATGATAGGGCTTCCTACAGAGACGCAGGAGGATATCGAGGGAATCGTGAAATTATGCAGGGAGTTATCCGCCCTGAAGAAAAAAATAGACGGTCATCCCGCCGCTATAAATATTACCGTTTCGGCGTTTATACCGAAACCCCATACGTCCTTCCAATGGGAAAAGATGGAGGACATTGAGGTCTTAAAGAGGAGGGCAGGTTTTATTCGCGACTCGCTTAAAAGCAACCTGTTCAAGGTGGATGTTCACAATATAGAATCAAGCTTTTTAGAGGCGGTATTTTCCAGGGGGGATAGAAAGCTTGGAGGGGTAATTTTAACCGCCTTTAACAGCGGCTGCAGATTTGACAACTGGAGCGATAGGTTTAATTTTAAAACGTGGATAGACGCCTTTCAGAAAGAGGGCATAGACCCATATGTCTATGCTGGCAAAATGAGCTTTGATGATACACTTAGTTGGGACATAATTGATACGGGCGCGGGCAGGGATTTCCTAATAAAAGAGAATAAACTTGCCGGGAGTTCTACTTCCAGTCCCGGCTGCGAGGTAAACGATTGCCGGAACTCCTGCGGTGCCTGCGTTATGGTTGGGAATAAAATATGATAATTGTATTTGTAAAACCTAACAGTTTAATATCGGAGGTAGGAATATGAGCGGTGTTTTCGGAGTGGTTTCAAAGGAAAATTGCGGGGATATTCTTTTTTATGGCACCGATTATCATTCGCATCTTGGCACTGAGTTTGGAGGAATGGCTGTGCTGGGAGAGAAATTTACACGCCAGATACACAACATAAGCCAGAGCCAGTTTAAATCGAAATTCTTTGAGGATTATAAGCATATGAAGGGAAATAAAGGTATCGGTGTTATCAGCGCCTTTGACGAGCAGCCCATGTACCTTAACTCGGAATTCGGTCCATTCTGCATCGTAACTACCGGCCTGATAGAGAACGTAGAGGTACTGAGGGACGGCCTGCTAAAGAGTGGTGCATCTTTAAGTGAGATGAGTAGGGGCCCGGTTAATGTAACCGAACTTATAGCCAAGCTTATCACCCAGGGTAAGGACTTAGTAGATGGCATAGAGAAGATGTTCACCGCAATAGAAGGCTCATGCTCGCTTTTATTGCTTAACAAAGACGGGGTTTACGCCGCCAGGGACAGACGCGGTTATACACCCCTTGTAATAGGCAGGCGAAAGGATGCCTGGGCGGTAACCAGCGAGACAAGCGCTTTTTTAAACAATGAATTTGAGATAGTAAAATATCTTCATCCAGGAGAAATAGTCCTGATAAGCGAAAAGGGTATCGCGCAAAAGAAATCAGGCGGCAATATAAATCAGATTTGTTCATTCTTATGGATATACACGGGTTTTCCCGCCTCGACTTACGAGGGCATAAATGTGGAGATTGTAAGGGAAAGATGCGGCAGGTTCTTGGCTAGACAGGATCGGGATATAGAGGTGGACATAGTTTCGGGGGTTCCTGATTCCGGGATTGCACATGCAATAGGTTATGCGATGGAGTCCGGAAAGCCTTACAGGAGGCCGCTTGTAAAATACACCGCCGGATACGGAAGAAGTTATACCCCACCCTCCCAGGAAACCAGGGATTTGATAGCCAAGATGAAGCTTCTCCCCATAAAGGATATTATAAAGGGTAACAGGATAATTGTTTGCGAGGACTCTATTGTAAGGGGCACTCAACTGAAGAACTTTACGATAAAGAAGCTCTGGGATAACGGGGCGAGAGAAATCCATATAAGGCCCGCCTGTCCGCCGTTGATGTTTCCCTGCATATTTAACCTCTCTACGCGCAGTATAAGTGAGCTTGCCGCGCGCAAAGCCATCCGCAGCCTTGAGAAAAAGGATCTGGAAAACGTTTCGGAATACGTAAATCACAATTCCAAAAAATATAAAAAGATGGTGGACTGGATTGCTTCAGACCTGGGGGTAACCACGCTTAGATATCAGACCATAGACAATATGGTAAAGGCGATAGGCCTTCCGAAGGATGGGTTGTGCCTTTACTGCTGGACGGGCGAATGCCCGAAGCAGGAATCTCTTAAGAAGGAAAAAAATAAAAGAAAGCCATTGATGAGGGAAGAAATAGCGCTAGCGCAGAGCTAAATAAAACCAACTATGAGACTTAACATATCGGTTGGTAAATGCGGCCATAAAGCCTTCCATAGCTCCTCGGGCTAAAGACCGAGGTTTCCGTATGGCTCATACTGAGCGGCCATTGTTCATCCGCACCCTGAAGGGTGCGGTTTTCTAGCCGCGAATGTATAAATATGTTAAAATTCAATTGTGGTCGCGTTTAGAAGCGTTGTTATTTACCAAGGGGAGATTATATGGCTGATAAGAAATTAGGGTTTGTGAAGGGATTATTTTTCGGGAAGGTCAACCCAGGATTATTGATACCCTATCCTAAGGAAAACGACGAAGAATCGCAGACCATAAAGATTATATTGGACAGCCTAAAGAAGTTCGCCAGAGAAAGGATTGACGCCGCCAGGATAGACGCCGAAGCGAAGATGCCGCAGGAGGTAATATCCGGCCTCGGGCAACTTGGTATATTGGGTATGGCTACGCCGGAGGAGTTCGGAGGCCTGGGCCTATCGCAGTTTGCATACGCAAAGATGATGGAGGAGTTGGGTAAGATCTGCGGCTCAACCGCCACGTTTGTGGGCGCCCATCAAAGCATAGGCATGAAGGCAATCCTTCTTTTTGGTACAGAGGAGCAGAAGAAGAAGTACCTGCCCGAGCTTGCAACAGGCGCCAAGATAGCGGCCTTCGCGCTGACAGAGCCTAATGCCGGCTCTGACGCGGGCTCAATACAAACAACCGCAACGCTTAGCGAAGACGGAAGCACCTTTATCTTAAACGGCTCAAAGCATTTTATTACAAATGCGGGTATTGCAAGCCTCTTGACTGTGTTTGCAAAACAGGAGATTGAGATAGAGGGAAAAAAGGAGAAAAAGATATCCGCATTTATAATCACAAGGGATATGCCCGGAATAACGATGGACCGAGAAGAAGAGAAGATGGGAATCCGCGGCTCTGTTACGAACGGTTTTAGGCTGGAGAACGTGAGAGTGCCGAAGGAAAATCTCCTGGGTGAGCCCGGCAAGGGTTTCAAGATAGCCATGGAGGTTCTTAATTACGGAAGGCTCGGCCTGGCAGCGGGATGCCTGGGAGCATCCAGAAGGTTATTTGAATTATCCGCAGACCATGCGAAGCAAAGGGAGCAGTTCGGTAAGAGGCTCTGCGATTTCGAGATGATAAAACATAAGCTCTCTGATATAGAGATAGATATATTCGTTATGGAGAGCATCGTAGACCTGTCTGTGAAGACCGCAGACAGGAAGGACACGGATTTTTCTATCGAGGCGGCTATATGCAAGGTATTTGCAAGCGAGGCGCTCTGGCGGGTTGTTAACAATGCGGTTCAGATTAACGGCGGAGACGGCTATATGAAGGAGTATCCCTACGAGCGTTTCCTGCGTGACGCCAGGATAAATATGATTTTTGAAGGAACAAACGAAATACTGCGCCTTTTTATAAGCCTTGACAGTATTAAAAACGTGGGCATCGAGCTAAAAAAGCTTCTTGACAGCCTGAAGAGAAATCCCCTTGTAGGGGTTTTTAAGGTTATTGGAGCTTCTTTGAAAAAGTGTAAGGGCAAATTCTGCTGTTGCGATGCGATGCTTCCCGGGCTGGACCCCGCACTTAAGGTATACGCTAAGAAGGCGGCCGTCCTTACAAAGAAGTTTTCCTGCCGCGTCGAGAAGGTCGCGATGAAATACGGCAGAAAGATTGTCGATAAGGAATTTATGCAAGAGAGGTTAAGTGACATAGCGATAAACCTCTACGCCGTCTACTGTGTGATAGCAAGGGCCCAGCACCTGATTGAGGCCAAGGGAAAGCCCGCAGTAGAAAAGGAATTAAATATACTTGATGCGTTCTTTGACAGGGCATCCGCCCGTATAGAAAAAGACTTAAACGGAATCTTCAAAAACAAAGACAAGGTTTTAAGCGCAATAAGCGATAAAATTATTTCAGGATAAATTTAAAAAGATTATGGACATAATACTTTGCCTAAAGGAAGTCCCGGATACAGCCAGCATAATAAAACTCAGCCCCGATAAAAAATCTATAAATAAGCAAGACCTTAGCTTTTGCATGAACCCCTATGATGAGTATGCCCTGGAGGAATCGCTTCGCATAAGAGATAAGTTCAGCGATACGAAGATAACGGTTGTTACCCTTGGAGACCGGGGCGCAGAGCAGGTGTTAAGGACGGCGCTTTCACTCGGTGTAGACAAAGCCGTTCATATACTCACGGATAAACCCTCAGGTGAGCTCGAGGCATTTTTTAGCAGCCTCTGCCTTTCAAAATTCATATCTACACTGAAATATGATTTAATACTGTGCGGCAAACAAGCAGTGGACGATGACTCCTCATCCGTAGGAGCGATGATTGCGCAGTTTCTTAATATCCCGCAAGTGACCGTAATAACAAAGCTCCAGATAAAAGATGATAAGAAGGGGTTCATAGCCCATAAGGAGATTGAGGGCGCAGAAGAGGTAATTGAAGGGACGCTGCCCGCGCTCCTTACGGCGCAGAAGGGCTTAAATGAGCCAAGGCTTCCGTCCCTTATGGGCATAATTCAGGCAAAGAAGAAGCTGATAGAAAAAGTTGACGTAAAGGGTCTTGCCTTAAAAGAGGATGAGATAATCTCAAAGCTTGAGATAGTGTCTATGGAGCTTCCTAAGGACAGAAAGCCCGGCAGGGTTATAGGTGGCGAACCAGATGTTGCCGTAAAGGAGCTTATAAAGATTTTGAAGGACGATGCAAAGGTGCTATAATGCATTGTAAAGTAAATACAGTTTTAGTACAAAAATCAAAGTGTAAAAATCAAAATCACAAATCAAAATGCAAAAATTTTAAGCCCAGATTCAAGTTTTAAGTGCAACACCATTTTTGTAAACCTCTGTTGGCATAAGATATTGTAAACATTTTCTTGGTCTGTTGTTAATGCGTTTTTCTA
>JAGVOB010000108.1 GCA_020052955.1 Candidatus Omnitrophota bacterium
CGCAAGAGACTGCATTCAACTCTTGGCTATGTCAGTCCGGTGGAGTATGAACGAAGAAATGGGGTTAATTAAGTGTCCGTTTTAGTAGGGCAAGTTCAGGTACTCCGTAATTAATAACCTTGTATTTTCTATTTGATTTTGAATCCAAGAGACTTTTTAACTGATATGACATATTTTTATTATAGGGAGCTCCCGCGCCAAATGTAAACGAGTCTCCTAGAAATAATATAGTGTGATTATTACATTGTTCATTATTTAGAATTCTCTTATCAAAAGTAGCTTTTCTTAAGTAGAAACTTCCTATAATCCTTAAGGATATTTCCAATAATATTATAATTGCAAACAAACTTACTAAGAATACTTTGAATTTCTCTTTTATATTCTTTGTCTTATTCATCTAAGTTTTAAACTCGATATTTTGCAATAGATTGTAATCAAATATATACAACAATTATTGTTGTCCTATATTTTTTAAGTATAACGTTAAGGTTTAACTCGATTATCAAAACATTTCCCCAATAAGACATTGGCAATATTTTCAGCTAAGAGCCTATTACCCTTAGAGGTGCAATGGCCAAAATCACCGCCGAACATATCTCTAAAATATTCAGTAAACTTTTCTTTTTTCAACGCATTCTTAAACACCATTTCATTATTAACAAAAATAATACCTTCTGTATTAATAAACATTTTCTTTAGTGGCTCCACACTACGTGCAGGATACTGCATACATACCAGTTTTATGCCTCTCTTGGTTAAGATTTCTTTGAGTTTTTGGTAGTTACGATATAGATTGAGATCACAATATTTTACTCTTAGATTGTTTACTTTTTTGAAATACTCCTCTGCAGATTCATATTGTCCCATTTCTTGATATAATAATGCTAATCGTATATATGGTGATTTTTCTTTAGGGTCTATCTCTATAGCCTTTTTGAATGATTCCTCAGCTTGGGGATATTTTGTTTCGCATGTGTAATTCTTCCCTAATCCAAAATATGCATTAGAGTCTTTAGGGTCTATCTCTATAGCCTTTTTGAATGATTCCTCAGCTTGGGGATATTTCCCCATATAGTTATAGACCCAACCTAGTTCCAAATATGTATCTCTATTTCTGGGGTCTATCTCTATAGCCTTTTTGAATGATTCCTCAGCTTGGGGATATTTTGTTTCGCATGTGTAATTCTTCCCTAATTCAAGATATGTATCTTCTGGTAATCTAGCGGACAATTTTTCTACAGTTAGCCCATAACTTCTCTCCATTTTTTCTTTATTTACAATATGCATCCATATAATCTTGAAAAATCTATATGCCCTGAATTTGTTAAACAACATAGTGTTAGCACTAGGAATAATTTCATAATATTTTATGCCTTTATCATTTATGCCAATCATTACAGTTACAATATCGGGTTTGTATTCATTAATGTTATCCTCAAGATGTTCTAATATATATGAGCTGTTAACTCCACCAATACCTTTATTTATTACGTTAAATTTTATACCTATATTACGCTGGTTTAGGACCTTTTCTAGTTGAAAGGGATAAGAATCTTCGTCTCCCATAGTTGTAGATTCACCTAAACACATAATACGATATGTCCCTTTTTGCCTTATGGAGAGTTTATTTCTATATTCTTGCAGCGATAAGAATATAGAACCACCAAGACGTATGCCTATTTCAAGCAGGACAAGACATAGAAATATTCCAAGTAGAGTTACGGATAGTTTTTCTATGATAAAATATCTTTTTGAAAAAGTATTTAGATGTGTATCTAACTTTCTATGTTCTTTTTTCCACAACATAATTTTCTAATACAAGATAGTCTATCTGGCTTCTCTTAAAAGAACTGATAGCATCCTCTGGAGTGCAGACTATTGGCTCGCCTCTTAGGTTAAAGGAGGTGTTTATGATAACCGGAATAGTAGTTATATTTTCGAATTCCTTTATTAACTGCCAGAGCTTTAGGTTTGTATCTTTGTTTACGGTTTGAACCCTGGCGGTTCCGTCGATATGGGTTACCGAAGGGATGAGATTCTTCTTATCCTCCCTTACTCTGGGGGACAACAGCATAAACGGGGAAGGATGTTCTAGTTTAAAGAACTCTTTTGCTTTTTCTTCCAAGACAACAGGTGCATATGGTCTGAAGGGCTCTCTCTTTTTTACCCTGGAATTTAGTAAATCTTTCATATTTGGGTTACAGGGATTGGCTAAAATGGAACGGTTCCCTAATGCCCTGGGGCCGAATTCCATCCTTCCCTGGAACCAGCCTATTATTTTATCCTGCGATAATACCCTGGCGATGTATTTGGCTAAATCGGGATCACTTAACTCCTTAAAATCGAGATTATGATTTATCAATGCTTTTTTTATCTGTTCCCCTGTAAAATAGGGGCCAAGATAGGCATCGGTCATAACATGGCTTCTTTGATTCTTTAAAATAGAATGGTATATGTAGCAGGCTACCCCCAGGGCGCCACCGCTGTCACCGGTAGCGGGCTGGATGAATACTTCCTTAAAAGGGGTTTCTTCCAGTATTTTGCTGTTTGCAACGCAATTTAAGAATAACCCACCCGCTAAACATAGATTATCCAATTTTGTCTCTTTATGTAGGTTTCTTGCAATTAAAACCAAAGTATCTTCAATAAACTTCTGTAAACTTGCGGCTATATCCTGATGCCTTTCCTCGATCTTATCCTCGGGTTTTCGCTCCTTTCCAAAAACCTTCACAAATCTTTTGCTATACATTCTTGAGCCCTCATTAAAACCGAAGAATTTTGAATCTACCCTGAAACTTCCGTCAGGTTTAACCATAACCATTTCTCTGAACCTATCTATGAACTTAGGCTCACCGTAGCCCGCCAGGCCCATTACCTTTCCCTCTCCGCTAAGCGCCTTAAATCCAAGGTATGTGGTAACCGCAGTATAGAGTAATCCCAGCGAGTCAGGGTAATGTATCTCCTTAAGAACTTTAATATCACTTCCCTTACCGATTCCATAGGTCATTGTTGCCCATTCTCCTACGCCATCCGCGGTTAAAATAGCGGCTTCTTCAAAAGGAGAAACTAAAAAGCTGCTGGCTACATGAGATAGGTGATGTTTAACAAATAAGGTTTTCCCCTCAAATCCAAGCTCCTTTTTAAACACCAGCGGCATTATCAGCCTGTTTTCAAGCCAGCTTGGGGTTGTGCCTAAGAAATTATTTAAGGAGCGCGGGTAGGACCTCAGATGGCTTAGGATTACCCTTGAAAATTTTAAGAAGGGTTTTTCATAGAAGCCTATATAGTCAACGTCATAAACAGTCAAATCCCTTGCCTGAAGGCAAAAATTTATCGCATTAATAGGAAAAACCTGGGAATATTTCTCTCTGTTAAACCTTTCCTCAGAAGCCGCAGCGATTACTTTTCCGTCCTGCAGGAGGCAGGCGGCCGAATCATGGTAGAAGCACGATATCCCTAATATATTCATTGGGTAATATTAAGACGAATGTGTTTTGGGGGATTGTCTATCAAACGCCCGCATAGATGAATGATATTATTACAGTAGGCCCGATGTAAAAAACCAGAAATGCCAAAATGGCAAGCACTATAAATATAGGGGCTATAAAATATAGTTTATGCCGTTTTATCATATAGAATGTCTCTTTTAATATATATATAACCTTTTTCATAGCATATTCTCCTTAATGACGACAGTCGGAATTAATCCCGAGCCCGCCATAATTTGTGGCGGACGAGGGATCTGTTATCATATCATCTCCTTGTTTAAGACTCCCTCATACACTCATTAATATCGGCATCATACCCTTGCGCATCCTTCCAGAATGTATCCTTGTTTACCTTCTCTAAACCTAAAAGCCTCCGATTAAAAATTATCGCAAAAACAAAGGTGATGCCAAAACCGAGTATATACAGTATAAATAACATAACTGTAATCAATATCTTTTGTATTATCAAAATATACCATTGAATAATCTTTTTTAACATATCCTAAAATCCTGAATGCGACTCCAATTGAATTTTGAGAGTGCTCAAAAAGTTTTTCTTTTCAACACTCTCAAGACTTACGTCAAACAAAGGTTTTGTAACGGTCTCTTTTTAACATATTTATGGACGCATTTACCCTGTGGTTCGACTTCGCTCACCATCCCGAGTAAAATCGAGGGAAGCGTAGTGAAGGGTCTCCTTTTAAATAAAACCAACCGATATGTTAAGTCTCATAGTTGGTTTTATTTAAATGTTCAAATCTTCCGGATTGCAACCAAGTTTTTTAAGGATATCCTTTATCAGTTCCTCGTCAAAATTTATTTCAAGCATGCTTAAGGCCTCTTCTCTCGTCAACATACCTACCCTTATCATCTTGCTCATTTCTACATGGTAATGGGTGTAACCGTAATTTTTCATGGATAGGTAAGCGGATATAAAGTTCAGATAGCAGTTGGTTGATTTTGCAGGGTAACTTAGCTTCGGGAATTTCCAATTAAGCTCTTTTTTTATCGTCTCTACGTATGTCTCTGCGCCAAAAGGTAAAAACCAGTGGGGCGAGACAACGATACATTTATGCCTTTTGTTAGCTCTGGTTAAAACCTCTTCCATGCTCCTTGGAAAATCCTTATATTTACTGTCATTCTTTACGTGATTATCAAAAAATTTGCCCATAGCCTTTGCCATAGAGGCAAACTCAGGCTGATGCACATTGCATCCGCATCTTGACATTACGGGTTGTTTTGTGGATTGCCCCTTAGTCCAGCCCGCAACGATTATCGGGATGTTGAATCTGGCCGCCACCTTGAACGTAAGGTCCATATACCAGATAGAGCAGGGGTGGCATATAACCGCGCCGGATTTTGTCTTAACAATCTTCGAAAACATATCTTTCATAAAATCTGTCTTGAATAATAAAAAATCTACCCCTAATCTCTCCACCGCATTTTTGACATTTTCCATAGCCTCCTCGGTTTCAAAACCATGGTCGAACGTAAAGGCGAGAGGGTTTAATTTATATCTTTTCTTCATATAATATAAAGAGGAGGTGCTGTCTTTACCGCCGCTGCACATAACAAGGCAATCATATTCACCCTTACCTTTATGCTGATTTAAGATCTTAATAAAATCGGTTTCAAGAAATTTGGTATCCTCATTAAAATTCTTTGTTTTTTCATATTCAACGCATATATCGCAAATTCCTTCCTCATTAAGCCAGATATCCGGCTTATTTTCCGGCAAGACACATCTTTTACATATTTTTCGCTCGTTCATCTTTTTTATGAAGCTCCACGGTTTAACCCGCTTCGACACAGCGTAAGCGAGGCGAGCCCGCTTCGCCTTAGCATCAGCCAGCCTCACAGCTAGGCGGGCGAGGCGAGCATCCGTGGTTTCTGATTTTTTCCCGCCTTTTGGCGGGACTGGGTGCGGGATAAGAGTGCCTACAAATATAACGGAAAAACATAAAGCCTTCCATAACTCCTTTCCGTATGACCCATACTGAGCGGTCATTGTTCCCCTCGTCCGCTTTTAGCGGACTCGGGATTTTGCTGACCGCGAATGTATAAAAATAATAAAACAAAATCTTTTAAATTGCAAGCGTTTTGAATAAATTTTGCCTAAATTAATCTATTTCTTTTGTATCAGATTTTTTTAATAATACTTCTGCCTTTTTTATGCTTTCGCGCGCTCCCTCAAAATCAGGCTTTAGCGAAAGGGCCCTTTCCCAGAATCCGATTGCATCCTCATACCTGCCGGAATTCCCGAATATAACGCCCAAATCATAGTAGGCCTCAGCGATGTCCGGCCTTAAAGACAGGGACATATTTATCTCTTTTATGGATTCGTTCATCAGGTTTCTATAAATGTACATATGATAGAGATGGTTATGCACGGATAAAATGTCACGTCCGATTTCACTGGCAATATTATAGGAATTCTTGCCCTTCTCCTTGTTTCCTAAAAGAAAAAAATATTCTCCCTTGGAAATGAAATAGTTGGCTATAATTAATCTATCCATTCTATCCTTGTAAACCCTATCGCTGAATACATATCTTAAAATATACCTGTGCCATATACTGTCAAGTTCGGGTTTATCAAAACGCTCATTTTCTCTCAATACCCTGTATAGAATACCGAAGGGGATTGACTTAACGGCTGGGCTTTGCTGATACTGCAGGTCGCTTGTAAAATATACGGGGCCTTCGGTTTTTTGTCTTAAAATCTCAAATATTAACGCAGGGTTACCGTTTAACTCGTTTTTCTTATCGGCCGAAACGATAGAATTTATATCCTTAAAAATAAATCCGTCTATTTTATCGTATAATATTACATCCGGCCTCATCTCCTCAACGCGCGTAAGATAAAGGAGGCTAAAGATTTCATTATCCCCGTTTACTATAAGGCTTGAGTTAGGCTCAAGCGTATTTAATATATTGACTCCGTAATCATATGCAAAATAATTTTTAGAAAAATCATTTTCGAAATAATTAAGGCTAAAAAGTATTGCGGGAAAGCAAACGGTAGAAAATAATGCAAGCTTATATACCCTGCCTGCATAATTTTTTATAGCCTCCAGTAAAAAATATAGCCCATATCCGAACCATAGCGTTATAAAAACGTATGCGGGCAAAAGGAATATCCTTTCTATGTATAAGGTCATCGGTTCAAGGTATTTACCGGAGATATTCAGCACTATAAGATAAAACAAGAAGCAGCTTAAAAAAGACAGCGTCAAAAAAAGCGACAATCGTTTGTTCTTAAAATATAATCTTAATAGCCCGACACCGGATATAATAAGCATATACCACGGAAACTCTTTTAAAAAAGCCCTAAAGACCTCCTTCATATCATAAAATAAAAGATTAAAGCTAAAGGCTCTTTTAATAAACGGCCCGTACTCCTGCCTCGTTATGTGCCATATAAAATTTTTAAGATTCTCCGGGTTTCCCCAGTCTAAGGATGGATTAGCAAGTGACCTTATAGGTATATACAGATAAAATAAAAATCCCAGCGAAAAACCTGCCAATAGCAGGGGTATAATTTTAAGGTACCTTTTAAGCCCTCCCTTTAAAACCGATATCATCACCAATACCAAAGATGGTAAAAGCATCGCTGACATATAATGGCTGACTATGGAAAGCGAAAATACATACGAAACCGGAAAAAGCATCACATCCTTCTCTCTTATTAAATAGCCTATAAACAAATAAATAAAAAGAAGCAGGAAAAATATGGCGATTGTATAAACCTCGGCCTTTATAGACTGAGACCAGTAGGTATTAGTAAACCCGAAGCTTATGGCAGTTATAAAGGCACATACCCTTAAAAGTTTGGCATCTCTATCGACGTAGTCCTGTGAAGCTCCACGGCTTGACAGCCGTGCCTGCACGCCGTAGTGCGTTTCGGCACGCAGGCGTGGCATCTTCACATTCTTCGGCGAAACCCACCGAAGCATCCGCCAAATAACAGTGGCCGGACCCTTTTCGCATTCATCCACGCCTTTAGACCCATCCTTTAAAGGTTTAGGATGGTCTATCCCTGTGGGATTACAGGCGTGGCTTTCTGCGAAGGCGGGTAAATATATTTTAAGCATAATTAAATAGAGTATAGGGCATGATAGTGCCCCGAAAAAAGCGGACATTAAATTTACTCTATAGGCTATATTCGCAATAGGCAGAAGGGTAAATAACTTTCCTACAAGACAGTATATAGGATAGCCCGGCGGATGGGGTATTCCCATAAGATAGCAGGCTGTTATCAGCTCCCCGGAATCGCCGCTGGTCATTGTCGGGGCGAGTGTTAATAAATAGCCCAAAAATGGCAAGAGAAAAGAAATTACTATCATATATTAGATAAAATAACTAATATTTCTTAAATGGCAATCTCCATACCAGCGCCGCCGCCTCATATATTATCTTATTCGACAATTTAGACCTTCCCCTGAAGCGTTCAGAAAATACTATAGGTATTTCGATAGTCCTCAATCCTTTTTTCTGGCATATATAGCTTAACTCTATATTGAAACCGTACCCCTCTGAGCGCAGGGAATTTAAATCTATCATCTCAAGCGCCTCTCTTCTGATGCACTTGAATCCGCTTGTTGCATCATGCAGTTTCAAACCTGTTATGGCTCTTGTATATACACTTGCCGAATAGCTAAGTATAAGCCTGTGCAGGGGCCAATTTATCACCCTTATACCATCAACATACCTTGAGCCTATAACGCAATCATAATTTTTTATATACTCCAGGAATCTGGGGATATCCTCCGGGTCATGCGACAGATCCGCATCCATCTGCATAATATAGCTGTATTTATTCAGCAAGCCATAGTTAAAACCTTCCTTATATGCGCTGGCCAATCCCAGCTTTTTTGGCCTTTTTATCAAATATATCCTTTTATTCTTGTCTAAAATAGCTTCGACGATATTTGTCGTATTATCGGGGGAATTATCATCTATGACAAGTACATCTATCGGTCTATCTATGCTGAGTATTCCATTTAAAACTGCCTTAATATTGCCTGCCTCATTATATGTGGGCAATACTATAAGTAGTTTCTCTTTCATGGCGTTATGCTTACATAGTATTTTTTAGAAAATACATTATAGAATAATACTAGTGCTCCGTAACATAAATTTTTAATAATTATAGGAATGTTCTGTCGCACTTCCGCTAGGGGGGCTTGGTGGCTGTGCGGTAATTCGCTAAATTTTACCCCCTCCCCGCAAAAACTGTTCTTTGACAACTTAAGAATTACAAAATAACGGCTTTTC
>JAGVOB010000230.1 GCA_020052955.1 Candidatus Omnitrophota bacterium
AGATAGAAGCATTATAATAAGGTATATTGAGTTAACCATTAGCTCCATACCGGTATTTGTCCCGAATATAAGGTAGAATAAGGTGTATGAGGCAGGGACCAGGGGAGGGTAAATCCAGCATATCTTTAAAAAATGCCTGTAATTTAAACTGCCCGCGCGTATGGCATTGTATAAATCAAGCCCCGGCAATAAATCCTGAAGGCCGTTTCCCTCCGGAGGCTGCTTGTCAAGATAAAGCCAGGTGAAGTTGGCTAGAATGCAGAAAATAATCAACGCCCACAGAAGAAATTTTAACACCTTAATATTTTTCATTTACCGACTCGGTTTAATGCCCTTTGGAAAGAAGCAGGCAACAGCAGACAGGTTACGAAAGTGGGTAAAAGTCTTATGCACGAGATTATATCTGGATCCCCACAGGTAAAATCCACGGGACCTAAACTTACCGCGCCCATCGTGGAGCAACGTCCCGATTCGCCATTCACCCATTCTAGTGACGGGATTAGACAGCGTTCCATAAAAATCTTTTGCTTTTATAGAACACTTATAATTTAATGCGGGCGGGATATCAAAAGGTAATCCATAAGAACTATTTATACTATTTAATAACGTAATAGAAAAAAGAGCTTTTCTTTTAGGGCTCACCTATTTTGAATTTGGATTTTCTCCGAAGATAGTATTAACGACATCCGTCCCTTTTGATTCAACGCCTTTTAACGTTTTATCTGTCTCTTCAAGGCCGTCATTTACCGTAGCGCACCCGTAACAAGAAGTTATAATAAAGATTGCAAAAAAAACTTTTGAAAATCTATTTCGCATAATATCTCTCCTTTAATGAGTCCGCCCGAGGCGGACGAATTAATCCCGAGTCCGCCATAATTTGTGGCGGACGAGGGATCTGTTATAGCATCAATTCTTTTAATTCCCCTGCACCATACGGTGTAGGGGAATTAATCCTTCTTAAAGAAAACTACTTATAAAAATCAAAATAAAATTTTCTAACGGGGTTTATTGAGCTTTTCCTTAACGATCTCGCTTATCTTCTGTGCGTCGGCCCTGCCGCATGCGCGCTTTAAAACTGCCTGCATTATTCTGCCAAAGGCAGACTTATCTTTTACCTCGATCGCCTCAATCTCCTCCTGCACTATTTTTACCACCTC
Source organism: Candidatus Omnitrophota bacterium (assembly GCA_020052955.1). Lineage (GTDB taxonomy): Bacteria > Omnitrophota > Gorgyraeia > VGKN01 > VGKN01 > JAGVOB01. Next base: position 1,158 of record JAGVOB010000230.1, read on the forward strand.
CTCGTCGGATAGAGGTTCGGGTAAATACTGCTTTAGCATATCCAGCTCTTTCGCCTCCTTTTGAACTAGGTCCTCCCTGTTCCCTTTCTTAAACCCCTCAATAGCATCCTTCCTCATCTTTATCTGTTTATTTAAAACCTCAAAGACCTCGCGGTCTTCCAGCCTATCCTTCTTTTTTTCTATGCAGATATACGATATAGCTGATTTTAAGAATCTCAGGGTAGAAACTTTCAATTCATCCCTCTGCTTCATCGCCTCTTTTAAATCTGATTCAATTTTTTCTATTAGCATAGTTCTCTTATGAGTCCGCCACAATTAATGGCGGACAAATTAGACCCCGCCCTTTCTTAGTTCGCAGTGTTTCTTTGTAGTAAGAAAGGGCGGGGTAAATTCAGCCAATAAAGCCTTCCATAACTCCTCGGGCTATCCCTCGACTTAGCTCGGGATGGTGAGCGAAGTCGAACCAAAGCCCGAGGTTTCCGTATGGCTCATACTGAGCGGCCATTGTTCCCCTCGTCCGCTTTTAGCAGACTCGGGACTTTGCTGGCCGCGAATGTATAAACTTACATTCACTTTGTTCTGTAAGTTTAGGCTTCATTTACCTCTTTTCTATCCTGCCGGTCATAGGAACAAAGCTTACCGCACCTAAGTTTTTTCTGGTCAGGCCATCTTTGTTTTTTGTCAATAATATAAGCTCCTGATATATATCTCCCAGAGGCAGGACCATTCTGCCTCCGACTTTAAGCTGCTCTATCAGCGGTTCAGGTATCCTGCCAGGAGCAGCTGTTATTATTATCGCGTCAAACGGTGCTTCTTCATTCCATCCTAAATATCCGTCCGCGCTTCTGACCTTTATATTCTTATAGCCCAGCATGTTCAGGGTATCAGCTGCTCTGCTGGCAAGTGAGCCTATTATCTCAATAGTATAGACCTCTTTTGCTATTTCCGCAATGACTGCAGCCTGATAGCCAGAACCCGTTCCTATCTCAAGTACCCTGTCAAACGAGTTTAACTCTAGAGCCTCTGTCATATAAGCAACTATATAGGGCTGCGATATCGTCTGACCCTCTCCTATAGGAAGGGGGCTATCCAAATATGCATGTTTTTTATCAGCTTCAGGAACAAACATATGCCTCGGCACCTTTAACATGGCATCTATTACACTCTTATCCTTTACGCCGCGCGCTATTATCTGATTTTCTACCATACGCCTTCGCTCTACGGCATATATTTTGTCGCTCTTTTCAGGATATCCGCCAGCCATTTCAGGAGAAGTATAAAATAGGGTCACTGAGCAAATTAAGATTTTAAGGTGTATATTAAACGTCACTTTGACTAAACTTCTCTAATACAAACGCACTTAAAAATCTTATACATAAAGCCGAACATTGTGCTAGCGAATGTATTAAAACTTAATGCGTTTGTATTAGATGCCATTATAAATCCACTAATCCCCGATTTGTATATTCACAAAAAAGGTTTGATCCTCCCTTTTAATTAGTAGGAGGACTCCCTCTCTTATACTGCTCTTATCCACAGCTTTATTATAATCAGCAATATTATTTATTTTCTTATGATTTATCTCTTTTATTATGTCACCTCTTTTTATCCCCACCTCTTCTGCGGGGCTCCCCGATTCAACGCTCATAATAATAACCCCGGGTTCATTCTCTATGCCATATTTCCTTGCAAACTCCGGAGTCAACCCCTCTACCTCCAAACCCAGCAGTGACTTAGCCTCTTCTTCCTCCTTGTCTTCTTCCTTAATACCCGATACTTTTGCAGGCATCTCCTTTGTTGCTACGTCTATGTTTATAAAATTTCCTTCTCTTGCTATGCCAAGCCTTATCTTCTGGCCTATATGCTTTTTAAGTATCTCTTTAACCAGGGACTGCGCATCATTTACCTTTTTGCCGTCTACTTCCTGTATGACGTCTCCAGTTTTAAGATCTGCCTTCTCGGCCGGGCTATTCTTATAAATCTGGTTTATAATCACTCCTTCTTCCTCGCTAATCTTAAAATGCTTCTTAAGCTCGGGAGTCAGATCCTGAATACCTATGCCCACCCATGGCCTGGTAACCTTTCCGTGCTTTATCAGGTCATCTATTATATTCTTTGCCATATTAATCGGTATAGCAAAACCAATCCCTGTGCCCAAACCTACAATCATCGTGTTTATACCTATAACCTCGCCGTTTATGTTTACAAGTGGGCCGCCGCTGTTACCTGGGTTTATCGATGCATCGGTCTGGATAAAATCCTCATACGTCCCCGTCCCCAGCCCAGAACGGCTTTTCGCGCTTACAACCCCGACCGTCACCGTATGCTCCAGGCCAAACGGATTTCCGATTGCGATAACCCACTCGCCCACTTCAATCTTATCCGAATCTCCAAGCGTAGCTACCGGAAGGTTTTTCGAATCTATCTTTATCAGGGCAAGGTCGGTTTTTGGGTCGGTTCCTATTCTCTTTGCCTTGAATTCTCTTCCGTCGCTAAGCTTAACCGTGATTTTATCCGCCCCGCTAACCACATGATTATTTGTTAATACATAACCGCTTTCGTCTATTATTACGCCTGAACCGCTGCCCTGCTGTTTAGGTTTATACTCCTTTCCGTGCCGGCGCGGTTGGAAATCCTTAAAGAAGTCTTCAAACGGCGTGCCCTTGAAAAAATCCTCGTCAAAACTCCTAAAGGCACTGACCCCTTCTAGCGTTCTTTCTATAGTAATGCTTACAACTGCCTGTTTTTCTCTCTTTGCAACCTCAACAAACGCATTTCCAAGTGCCTTCGCCGCCTCAATGCTGGAAACTGAGGATGGCGTATCTGATGCAAAGCTAAAATTGCAGCCTATAAAAACCAGAAAAAGCGTAATATATACTACTATCCTGATCCTCATAATAAATCATCCTTCTTCTTAATTAGATAATTTTTATTCTTTAGAAAATGATACTATCATACAAATAGTTTTTTTTCAATTTCTTTCCTCTCAAGGCATCATACTGCATATAAGCCTTTTAAACCCGCGGCGTGTTATCCATAACCTTTATGCGTTAAGCTAACGCGATTAAAGAAATAGTGCGACCGCAGTCTTTCCCTTCCCGCCTATATGAAAAAAACAGCTCGTTGCTGCAGAAGGTGCAGAATCTGCTATCAAAGATATTATCCTTCCTTACTCCGGACTCTACCAGCTGGCCAATGTTTTCCTTTATTAAATCTAAATAATACCTTTTGCCTTTCTTTGTTATTGAGTCTGGAAATAATCTGAAAAATTCACCCGTAACTTCATAGCAACAGCCCCTCAATGACGGCCCTAAGCCTACGATTAAATCTTCTGGATTTATATTGAATTCACCCTTTAGCCTTGAAATAACTTTCTGCGAGATTTTTTTATGCGTGCCCCTCCAGCCGGCGTGCGCAAGGGCTATAACAGCATTATTTGTATCCGAGAAGAATATCGGCAGGCAATCCGCGGTAAATATTGCCAGGGGGAGTTTTTTTTCGGCGGTTATAACTGCATCGAAGCCTCTCTCTGTGGGCTTAATCGTCTTTAAATTCTTTGCGACATAGATATTACAATCGTGCACTTGATTTAGATGTATCAATCTCTTAAAATCCAGACCCAGCAACCTACAAAGCCGTTTTCTATTTTTGATAACACCCTCATCGCGTGGCGAGCTTACTGATTTATAACTTGCGGGTTTTATGCTAAAGATAGCTCTTATATTACGCTCCTTAAATAAACCGAGCGTAAAATATCCGGCTTCCCTGTTTAACGCACATCCAGAATTCATTTTTGTATGCTCCGGCTCAATTTTTGTTATATAATTATACCATACATGAAAATCTATAGGAATAACATAGCTAAGCCCGGATATTTGAAGCTTTATTTAAACGGCGAATTTGACAATAGGATAGAGCTGCTTAAAAAAAATTTGACCGAATGCTCTTTATGCCCAAGAGGCTGTAAGATAGATAGGTCAATGGGGCATGTCGGTTTTTGCAAGGCGCCTTTAAAAACAACCATCGCATTTTATAAAAGGCATAGCGGTGAGGAGCCGCCCATAAGCGGTAAAAGGGGCTCAGGGGTTATATTTTTTACGCACTGCACTGCCAATTGCGTCTTCTGTCAAAATTTCTATTTCAGCCAGAAAAAAACAGGATTTATAATTACCGATGAAGAGCTCGCGCGGGTTATGCTCAGGATAAAAAAATGGGGTTGTCATAATATAAATTTAGTAACTCCGACGCAATACCTTCCCCAGATTATATCCGCATTAAAAATAGCGATAAAGGACGGCCTTGATATACCGCTTGTTTTTAATTCAAGCGGGTATGAAAGCTTAACAACGCTAAAGCTCTTAGATGGCATAGTAGATATATACCTTCCTGATATGAAATATTCGGATGATAGCGTCGCAAAGAAATTATCAAATTTTGAAAACTACGTAAAGTTTAACAGGGAAGCTATTATAGAAATGTATAAACAGGTGGGAACTTTAGAGCTGGATAGACGGGGTATAGCAAAAAGTGGTCTTATAATAAGACATCTTATACTTCCGGATAACATGGCGGGAACTGAGGAAATTCTTAAATTCATATCAGGGGGGATTTCGAAAAACGTCCATATAAGCCTTATGGATCAATATTCCCCGGATTACAAGGCATCGAAATTCAGTAGGATTAATAAATCTATATCAAAAAGGGAATATGATAAGGCGATAGGCTTATTTAACGAGTATGGCTTGCAAAACGGCTGGATACAGGAACATTTAGGTGCTTAATACTTGTTATCAATATTCGGCTTTTTTCTTTGCCACCTGGGTGGGCATAATTACTATTTCAACGCGCCTGTTCTGCTGTCTGCTTTCCTCTATATCGTTCGCTGCAACAGGCCTATATTCTCCATAGCCATTCGCAGAGAGCCTCTCGGGTTTTATATTTCCGTTATCCGTAAAGTAATGAAGGACCGCCAATGCCCTGTGGCAGGATAGTTCCCAGTTTGATTTCCATCCGGAATATTTTATCGGTTCGTTATCAGTATGCCCTTCTATCGCTACCGGGCTATCGGGAACCTTCTCATTTAATACCTTGGCAACCTTGTCAAGCGCTGGAAAGGCCTCCTTCTTTATTACCTCTTTCCCGGAATCAAAAAATACCTCGGCTAAAAAGGTCAGAACCAGGCCCCTCTCAGTTATCTGGAGCTTTGCCTTATATTCAGAAAGTTCCTCCTGAAGAGCCTTTGTTAATTCATCCTTTGCCGCTTTTATGCGGTCTAGCTCCCGTCTTTTTTCGAGCTCCAGTCTATTAAGTTGAGAATCATATCTCTCCTTAAGACGCGCTATCTCAGAATCCCGGGACTCTTTTAGCCTGTTTATCTCTTCCTGTTTATGGGTTTCGGAGGCTTGCAGCTTTCCCTTTAGCGCGGTTATCTCGTCCTCTAACTTTTTAACCTGCCGGGGCGTCGCGCATCCCGAAACCAACACAGAAAATACAGCCAAAATAACTACGATTAGAAAAAATCTAATTTTTCTCATTCTTACTTTAAATAACTACTTAGTTTAGCCCATGTCTTAAAGCCTACAACTCCATCGGCGGTAAGATTATTTTCTTTTTGGAATTTCTTTACGGAATTTTTGGTTTTTGTACCCATCTTTCCGTCTATCAACCCTACATCATAACCCGCATTTTTAAGGGCTACCTGAATCTTCTTTATGGCATTGGGTGAGTCAAAATTCCTAAAATCCTTATCATTTTTACTTACGTATCCCAACTTTACCCTTTTCTCAAAATCTTCTTTTGAGCGCCTTTCCTCCTCCATCTGCGCTTCTAATTGCTTTTTCTGGTCCTCCCTCTTTTGAATTTCGCTTTCAAGCTGCACTATCCTTGCCTTTAACTGTTGATTTTCCTGTATCTGAGAGGTGCTTGTTGTAGCGCAACCCGTAAAAACCGCCGAAATAACCACACTTAAAAGAGTAATAAAAACTTTTAGCATCATATAATACCTCCTATTCATTTATTTTTCTTCTTCTAGAGCAGTTTCTTCTTTCGGTGTATTAGTTTCTTCTACTACGACAAATATTGTTTTTATAATATTTTCTTTTTCCCTGTTCTCTTCTTGCCTGGCCTCAT
>JAGVOB010000098.1 GCA_020052955.1 Candidatus Omnitrophota bacterium
AATATTTATAACCATCTTTAAGGGTGACTTCGGCAAAATGTAATAAAGCAAAATCTGATGCGCGTTCCTCGCCAGCATAGGAATTGCCGCTAAAAATTACCTTGTAGATGTTATCTTGGATTTTCATATATGTATAGTTGCCTGAGGAGTCTACTTTTTGATATCCTGTTGCGCAACCACTTAAAATAATACAAAATAACACGATCAATGAATAAATAAATATTGTACGCATATATTACTCCTTTCAATGAAAAATCACTTTGCGTTAAGATGCCGATGGCGTTATTCTGACCTGGGAAAATTCTCTTCTTTTTTTAAGGCTTTATAATATTTTTTTTCATCTTTTATTATTTCATCATAAATTTCGGGATGGTCTCTGTCTTTTTTCTTTTCTGCCTTAGATATCTTAATTATTCTTTTCGCCAATTCCTTAGCTCTATGTAAGGCGCCTATTAAAGAATAGCCTGAAGCATCTTCACAGATATAAGGTTCATCCGGACTTGATATGCAGGTTTTATTTTCTGTCAGTTTAAGCCTGTCGTTTATGGTATCCTTGTGCTTTTTTGATTCTTCTTCAGAAAATTTTGTGAATTTACTCCTTATTAACCCGTTCCTGATCTGTTGGGCTATGTAACTATAAAAAGCCCCGGCGCTGACCATTGCTTTTTTAGAGTCCTTAAGCATTAAGGCTAGCAAGTTTTGAATCGGAATATTCTTAACTGATTTTTTCATTTCTGCTCCTTTTTTCAAGAAATGTAAAAATAAAAACCCGATCCTTGCTTTTTATAGTTTTTGGAGCTACCGACAAAATTTAGAGTTGGCTACGAATTATCATTATTTCTGATTCTAAATTCTTCAGGTTTTCCTTTAACTCTGCCACTTTTAATTCTCTCCCTGTCGATTCTTCAGTGAATATCGCCAGCTTCTTTATTTTATTGTGGAGCTGCTCCACCAGCTTGCTTGCAGTGACATTTTCAATAGCAAGAAGTATTATCCTCATCTTTTCTGGAGGCCGCGGAATGCGCCTGGCGTTTAGCATCATGACCCGCCTTCCGATATTCTGAAAATCATGCTCAACCAGGTAGTCATCAAAGGATGCATTGTTTGGAATGATCTTCTCCAGTAACTCTCGCAGCTTAGGGATATCCCACTGGCCATTTCCCAGGCTATAGATCAGCTGCTTTTCGGTATCCTGGGCGGTTACCTTAAAAACTTTATAAAAAGACTTACTGGCTGATATTACCCTTAAATCTCCATCCAAAACTATCAACGGGTCACGCACAGTGTCTATGATACTCTGGGCGTATTCGAGAGAATCAATAACTTCCTGTTCTATTTTTTTTCTATCGTCCATGATCATGTCTCCCATATTAGTACTGTAAATTAATAAATGGGTACCTTATTAGTTTTAATGGTCATATCATAGAGGATATCCGGGATTTAATCAATTATACCTAGGTATAATAGGGGATTTTACTGGTAGTTCTATAATTATTTATCTGTAAATACAAACTCCGGTTCTAATACCGGCTTGTAATCTTTCGGAAAAGGGATCGGGAATGTAGCCGTATCGTATATACCGGCTCCGGTCCTTACGACCGTCATCCAACAACCTTTTGGCAATCCAATGAAAAAAGCGGAAACAAAGTTATGTTTTGCAATATCAGGGCCCATATTTTTTGGCACCTCAAACCATCCGGTCACAATATTAATAAGTCCTCTGTTCAATTTACTAGCCATGCTCTGCGCATAGCTAACCGACGCTATATTCAGGATCATTAATGCGACAACGAATATAATAATGCCCTTCAATAAATTCTTCATACTCTTTTCCTCCTTCTTTATTGAGATGATTATATCACAGGCAAGAGGCTATGGAAGTAAATAAAAATCTTGTTGTCTTGTTGGGGTCGGGTCCAATAGGGGCACTCTTAAACTTGGCACTTTGGGACTTGACCCTAATTATATTCTAATTATACGAATATAATATTTTATCAAAAATATAAACAACGTTGTAATAATATGAATCTTGTTCGATATATTCATTTAAAAAATTCTCAAGATCGTCTCTGGTGATCAAATGCGCCAATTCAGTTGCTGCTACACTTCTAACATAATCATCATCAAACGATAGCAATTCTTTATAAAACTCCTTTTTAAAATCATCATCCAATTTTACTATTAGCTTAACGGCATTATGACGAGGACCAGCATTTTTATCAGCAAGAAATTCACGAATTATACTATTTTTATTTTTTGCAAACTGCATAGCAACAATCAGAGCTTTCTCTTGAACTAAAAAATTATTTCTAGCAATTTCTAATAAGGCATTCAGATCTTCCTCTGATCCAAATTTTGATATAATTTCAATGGCCGCATCATCTCCCCGGCCTAGCTCTGTTTTACCAATATATTTTCTTGCATACTTGATGTCGTTTGATTCAGCAATACGAGAAATTCCTCTCAGCGCGATTGAAATAAAAGTGTCTCTATAAAATTTACTAACTTCTAATGAAGGTTCAAAAGAAAACTGTTTCCCAATTTTCTTATACATTTCTGCCATTTTCATATTTGAATCTCTTTCTAAACTAACAAACCCGTCATCTAAATCTAATCGGACTCTATCTTTTATTTGCTCAATATCTTTTTCGCATAATACCTCATACGCTAATTTTCCTACATTCCCATAGATGCTTACCATATCCAATAGCTGCTCTTTTGTTTTTTTCTGAAGAATTAGCTTATACATATCGTCACATTTTATATTCTTATCAAAAAAATCTAAGAGGCTATTTCTGTCTTTGCTCTCGGGAAATAATTGCTCTACTTCATTATATGTTTTTTCAACGCCATTATTAACCAACCATTCAAAACCTATCTTTCTTATACTCGCGCTAGGATCGTTTAGTAGTTTGTTTGCAATTTCGCTATTCATTTCATCCATTTTAAGCAAATAGCTTGCAGAAAACTCTCTTACTTCTTCACCGCCTTTACTAATAGCTTCTACTATTAGTTCATTTTTTACCTTAAAATCCTTTTGATCTTTGCATTTTATAAATTTAGCAGGCACGGAGACCGATTTCTCAATAAAATATTTAAAAGAAGCATCAGAATCCCTATCGTATAATAGTGACACATATGCATCTATCGCTTTTTTGCGTACATCATCATCGGAGCTTGTTAAATATGGTATTATCACGTCTAATATTGAATTGTCATTACTAGTAGATGCATAACTCAATAATTGCTTCATTATCTCCATATTGTCATTGTGTTGCTTAAAAAGATCTTTTAAAAAATTTGCGTCTGGTACTTTATGGATTTCCTTTAATATGCTTATTGCTTTTATAGTAACTTTTTGATTGAAATCATTTAGTGCAATAAATTTCAGATCACCCTCAATGACATTCTTGCCATTATTATACAACCAATACCAGCCTGGTATAGTTTTTGAATCGCTTTCTAAGAATGTTCGAACTAATAAATGTCGCTCCTTATCAGTAAGATTCCACTCGGTTCGTTTACAATATGCTAGATGAGCTTCGTGAACATTTAAAAATTTCGTAGAACTGTATTCAGCGTAAAGGGATACAGAAAATAATAAGTTCCTTATTCTTTCCCAATAAGTAAGATCGTTGAATTTTGAAGAAGATATTTTTTTAATAATACTCTTGATTTCTAAGTTTAATTGCTTGCTTTCATCTTCTTTTGCCACGGTTTTATTTTCAGTCTCTGATGATAACTTGACTTCTGCTTTCTCTTCTGGGCCAACTTCTATTAAATTATAGAGATAGGATAGTAAATGATCGTGTGTATATTTTTCAAAATCTTCAGGAGTATTAAATTCATAAAAAAGAACTTTATTGCCATCGCTAAGCTCTGTTTTAAAATCCAACACTTTCTTTAATTGTTCTCCCGGATCTTTTATCGCATCTTCATCTATTTTCTTAAAATATAAACAAATTTCGGGCTTTTTGCTTATGCGATTTCTTTCAACAGCAATGTCAAACTCTTCCTTAAAACCTGAATCGCACTTTCCTGTAGGCTTCCCCCACCTTTTCCATAATGAACCTATAAAAAGATCGCAATTCTCTACATCTTTGTTAATTAAATCTTGTGGTCTCCCAAAACCTGGGGTTACGTCCTTCCATCCATATAAATCAAGTTGAATGTTAAATTTTCTGCCAAAAACCGTATTAATCCTATCTACAACCGAGTTCAATCTGTCTCTCTCTTCAGAAAGATCGCTTGGAGTCGCAATAAAAACTCTTATAATTTGTCTTTGATTTGATGACATTGGTTTTTAGTTAATTGTATTTTGTTTATTTAGCGAAAATTTCACAGACGTCCTATTTCGGGATACCCTACAAATAATAACCCCCAAGCACAGCATGCTTTGGGGGTTACGCACTTTAGAACTGTGCTACAAACCGCACAACTCTTTATTCCACAAATTGTTATGAACAGAATACGCCTTTGGTAGAAAAAAGTCAAGAGGGATTCGGCTCCCCCGCGAGGGTCACTGCGGCCTCGCGAGGACTCGGCCCTCCCACAGAGCCACCAAAGGAAAAAGCTCATCTGATTAACAGATGAGCTTTTTCTACAGTGGCTCCCTATATATAACGCATTCCGCAACAGGAATATTGAGCTTGAAATTGATCTGAGTATTATAAAAGTGCTGATGGAAGAAGCTAAATTGGAGCTTGTTTAAGCCTATTATTTTGCATTTTTAATAAGGTCTGTGACTAATTGAGGTGAGATTATAAGAGGCGAAACTCCCATTTTTGAAGAAATATCCGCAATCCATTGAATTATATAATCGACAGATTTAAGAGCATATATTTTTTGATTTTCTTTTGAAGTTAATTCTTCCTGATCGATTATATGATTAAAATTTATTACTACGGTAACATCTATTTCTCCTTCTAAGACATCGCTTTTTAAAGCATATCTTACCTTAGATTTGATTCCACATTTATCTTGCCTAAGAGCATACACCCCCCAAGAAGCCCCTAAGTTGAAGTCAACTTTCATTGTTGGCGCAACCTTATCTCGATTAATATGAAGATCAATACGATCGCATATAACAATGACTTTGGATATATCTTTCTGTTCAATCATTGAATAACTCCACTAATAAGTGTAAAACCGGCCTTTTCTCGTGCTCTCTTCATCGGCGAAGTAATTATACTATATTTTTTTGCAGAAAATGGTTGAGAAATGTTCACAGCTCTACTAAGTTTTATTCTGTGCATTGGTGTGGGATATTTTAAAGTTATATGAAGCGCTTTCCATGTCATACTCCTATCTGATGCTATTGATAGACAAGCTCTTTCTCGGATAACCTGCGTAATAGCCGGTCGTTTTTCTTCTCGATTTAAAACAATATTTACATTGGTATTCAAAGCATTTAAAAACTGCAAAAGATGATCTAACGAAAACAAACTAAGCTTGCCATTCATTAATCCGGATACTTTTGATTGAGGAATATCTAATATGGCTCCCGCTTTTTCTTGTGTTAAACCACGTTCTCTTATTATTTCGATTATGGCTAACATGATATCAGCACGAGCCTTAACTCGCTCAGAATAAGGAAGCCCTATATCGGCAAAAATATTTTTGCTACCTCTATAAATCTTTTCTTTTGGTGTCATTTTTTATCCTGGCTATAGTTTTTATAATCTTCTTCAGCGGTTTTTAATCGTTGTTTAATTAATCTAATATCGTTTTGAGAAGTTTTTATGCCGTGTGTTGATTTTTTTTGGAAACAATGTAAAACGTAAATCAGATCTTTGAATCTTACCGTATAAACTGCCCTATAAGTATTATTATAAAAGTCTGCAACGATCTCGAGAACCGAAGCCCCACCAAAGCCTTTAAGTGGTTTTGCTAACCCAGATTTTTGCCCTTTCTGGGCATCGTAAAGAGCTACCCCTATATCCTCTCTCACTTCTTCAGGAAAACCCCTAAGGATATCCCTCGAATCTCCTATCCAAGCAATGTCTTTTTCCTCTACATTCATAGTATACCATATTTGGTATAAAAAAACAAATTTATATAGTACTGGGGACGTTCCCCAAAGGGACACCCTTTGTAGATGTAATTATAACATACTCAAGGGGTTATGAGAATGAAAAAATGTCGGACGATTTTGTGTCGCAGGCGGGCCTTGTGGGGTCCAGCCTTAAAGCGGCGTCGAATAAATTTCCACACCTTATGGCGATATAGCAAAAATTTTAAATTCCTGAAAGAAGTTAAAATTTTGTGGAAATTTTTCCGAGACAATTTGGATGCCT
>JAGVOB010000083.1 GCA_020052955.1 Candidatus Omnitrophota bacterium
GTTTCCTGAAACCGCGTCAATGCTGGACTTATGATTTTAAGACAAAGCTTTTCACGATTCCCAAGAATCCTTACTACATAAGGCTTCTTACCACCTGAATAGTTACTTTAATTTTTAGTTTTTCACTTTATAAATTACAATAGCAGGATTAGGAATTCTCCATGCTGTAGGACATTCTTTCCTATTCTTAAATTTGATTCCAAATATAGAAGGAGACTTATCAAATCTTTTTACCTCTTGATATTGAGATTTTATAACTACCAAAAGTTCTTTAGGAAGAATATGAACATTCTCTGCCCAAACAAAATATTGAGGCGGGCTATCACTTAAATCTTGTTCTCCCCACCATTTATCTCCTTCCCACCACCGTATCTTATACTTAAATGGATTGACTAAAGGAGCAGCAAATGGAGTAGGTTGGTTAATATATCCAATGCTTGCACCATCTTCTATGTTAGTTGCCATCCACTTTCCAGATGTAAGCCTTATATCCTCCTCAACAAACAACCTGTCATAAGCTAATGAATATACAAAGGTATAGATTGAAACAACCAAAAGGATGACTAATGCAACCCATCGGATTATCCTTCCTTTTGCAAAACCTTCTCCTATAACCCTTGCTCCCAAAAGTATTAAAAATGGGAGGAGCCATATTCCATAGTGAATCTGTGTATATGTAGTTGCACCGATATAAAAGAAGCCTGGAAAGATAAAGGATAAAAGCAAGATGTCCTTCTTTTCTCTTTTATACAAAGAGTAGACCATGCCAACAATTACAACAATAAGTAATAACCATCCAAAGCCTATAGATAGGCTTACCCTAAAATAGTAAAAGCAATGGGCAAGGCTAAAATCAAAAGAATAACAATTTGACAAAAACCTGAACTCATTAATAGCATCATTCATAGAGACCAAAATGTATGGGTTGACGACTAAATACGCTCCCATCAAAGCGATCCCTGATAGCAATATTCTCTTTTCAAAGATGGAGAAAATTGCAATTTTTTGGTGCTGTCCTGTCCGTTTGATTAGATGAGCTATGAGTATAGCCAGAAAGACATATCCAAACTGAATCAAGATACCACAAGCTATACCAGCAAAGATACCAGCAAAGATATAATTGGAATACTTATCACAGTCCAGAATTTTAACGCTAAAATAAAATGCCAGGAGGAGAAAAGGCAGGTCAAAGACATAAGGTTTCATATAGTGACTGAAAGCAATTACTACTGGCATAAGAGCCAGAAAAAGCGCAGATATCAAACCAACCCTTTTATTATAGAGCAAGCAGCCAATTAAATAGATTATGTATACAGCTAAAACGCCCATCAATGCCCCTATGGTACGTCCTATTATAAAGATCTTTCCCATCTCGGAAGGATTTAAAAAATAATATGAGATATCAGACGACAGGGTAAGAAGATTAAAAATTGAGGCTATTTTAAGAGCTATTCCTATCGAATAGAGATACAAAGATCCATATGCAAAACAATGTGGATTAAAATCTAATTTTTTTGGATTCATACCCCCTATCACAGCTAATGTGCCTTGTTCATCAGGATAGTAAGAGCGAAGAAGAAAGGAACGGAGCGAACTTATAAGATATTTGGACATCTTAATCTCTTTTCCGGCAACCATAACATCACAATAATCCTCCGGAATATCATAAGGGTCACCAGGATATCTCATTTTACTATATATCTCATCCCTGGTCTCCTTCATTATCTGGGATAGGTCCTTTATCTCTTGTTCATTAGAGCACAGCAATCTCAGTCGCTCCTTGCTTGGAATCCCCCCCCATATGCCATAGGTATTCAAAAACAAAGAGATTAAACAGATGATTATTAAGTAAAACCTTTTCATTTGAAATACAAATTTTCTATAGAGGCAAATTTATAATCATTAAGAAGTTTAACAAACTTCTCTTTTGTATCTTTCAAATTATAATACTGTACAAATTTTTTAGCAAAATCTAAATCTATTCTTGGATAATCTACATACAATTCCCAGCTATGAATGTAAAAATTTAGTCTGCACCCCTTATTTTGAAGATAATTTATATATAATTTGTACCAAGAATAGGGTAAAGTTCTAAAAACAAACCCGCCGCCCATAGGAAGCCATTTACCATTAAAACATATGCTGTTAGGTGCAATCTCTAATAACCCTGGCCGCACTTCATAAGGTTCATTATTGCCATAAAGCAGCGAACTGTCATAACAATATCCAGCTTGAACGATCTCATCAATCGCCCATTCTTTATCTTTTGTAATAGAATAGGCAGGCGCTCTAAACCCATAAATTTTATTACTAATTGTATCTTCTAATATCTTTTTCGCCAGAATGATATCTTCTTTGAACTCAAGGTTTGTAATCTTGTCACACTCACGATGCCAATAACCATGAGACGCTACCTCATGACCATTATTGTGTACCTGTTTAACTATGTCTTGGTGATGCTGGGCTAACCATCCTACAAAAAAAAATGTTGCTTTAACTTTATGGTCATCAAGAATACACAATGTAGTATCAATCATATTTCTGATCCTTGATTCTTTTGATGGCCACTGCGATTTATTAATTAACGATTCCAAAAAACCTACATGGAACCACTCTTCTACATCTATTGTCAAAATATGCGTCTGTTTGTTATTCATCAAAAAATATCATAATCTCCCATAGTTAGGTACCAATTCTCTTTATCGTAGAGATTGTTATCTTTTTCATCTAACGACCTGATAATCATAGGGAACGGTTGTGGTTCAAACATCTTTGGACATTTCAAAAACCCATTCTTCAAAAAAACTTTGTAATAAGGTATATGATTGAACATCAATACACCAAATATATCTACATCCTGCTTGTAAAAATAATCTTGGGCTTGTTTTATTAACAAATCAGTCACATCAATATCGTTTTGGGTTACTAACAAATCGCCAATCAACCCAGTCTTTATCCCTTTTATCTCTGTTTGCCTGCAAACAATGTACCCTCTTATTTTTCTGGCATTGTCACACAATGAGAATATCTTGTATCTTCGTACAGGGTTATCAACATAACGCCAGTTTAGGTACTCTTTTGTCCTGGCTACAAAGTTGGAAAATAAACCCTTGTTTTCATTCCAGAATTCGTTAAACCTATCGTCAAATCTATCAATCGTTTTTATATGAAGATTATCTACCTTAAGTTTAATATTGGACCTAAAAATCTTACTTACAAGATTGAATAATCTCACCGGCACAAACCTATTTTTTAGTCTCAATATATTCCCTAAATTGTTTATCTTTATTAACAAATCCATACAACCTATATCTTTGAACCCTAATATTTTGGTAAAGCCGAGGTATGAGTTTTGGTTAGGAACGCCATAAACATTTTTTATACCCCTATCCTTGAACGCATAATTGTATGTAATCTCTGCTAATGTTGTAAAAATCCTTTTATTAACACCCCGATAATCTTTATGGGTCAAGGTATTCACTGATACAGAACCAAGGGTTTCTTCACCATCAATTATTAAACCTATTGGCAAGATACTATAATTACCAACAATTTTGTTGTCTGCAACTGCCAGATACATACAGACTTCACCAGCAGGATTGTCGTGATATTGCCATTTGATGTATTCCGGTTTGCTTGTATCAACTGTATTCCCGTATTCTGATAAAATTAGGCCAATATACTCGTCAATATCGTTGAGAGCAGCATATAGCTTTGCTGTCCAATTATTTTTTTTCATTATATCAACGAATTTAGAGGCTAAAAACTTTTTCCATCTGTTTACTAAATAATTTGACAGCCATCCACTCCGATAACCTGTCCACTAATGTAATCCGCGAGATCTGAGGCTAAAAACAAAACTACCTTTGCTACATCTTCTGGCTCCCCCATACCTTGTTTTAATGAAATTGACTTTATTAATCTCTCCTTGATCTCTGATTTGAGATCTTTTGTCATATTCGTATTAATAACTCCAGGAGCAACAGCATTTACAGTTATCCCAAATTGCCCTAGCTCTTTAGCTGCAGACAGGGTCATACCAATAATGCCTGCTTTACTGGCTGCATAAGCAATTTGACCTGCATTACCATACCTTCCAACAACAGAACTAATATTTATAATTTTACCTCTTTCCATATTCGTCATTATCTTTGCTGCAAACTGCATGCAGAAAAAAGCTCCTTTTAGGTTTGTATTAACAATGTGATCATAATCTTTCTCCCTTGTCATCAATAACAAATTATCTTGTATAACACCAGCATTATTCACCAAAACATCCAACCGACCATATCTCTCTCTTATCATTTTGAACATCTCTTTAACTTCAACTATTTGACTCACATCTGCCTTAATGGCAAAAGCATCTCCACCCTTTTCCATAATCTTATCAACCACCTCTTTTGCATACCCTTCATGCTCTCTATAATTGACAATCACCCCTGCCCCATTCTCGGCACATTTAATAGCAATTGCTCTTCCAATACCCCTACTTGCTCCTGTAATCAAAATAACCTTATCTTTCAACATCTTCTACCTTCTGTTATTTCATTGTTGCCCAATAAACCAATCTATGTATAAAGAATAATCCATCCCATGGAGATTCAAAATTATTCATTAGCCCATGGCTGACACACCTTGCCACTCCATGATAAGTCGCATTTAAGCAAAATTTATCTTTTTTCGCCTCATCTTTTATGCCAATGCCTATTGTCTGCACCTTTCTTGTTATTAAAGGTATCGCTTCATCAACCGACTGGATCTCCTTTATAAAAATGGTTCTGGATTGAACAGGTTCTTCTAAACAGATATTTTGATCAATGAGAATAGTCCAATCACACCTTTTTTCTGCAATAATATCTTTATCTGGATCTAAATAATATTTTGCTCTTATATTCAATATCTTTATTGCGGTATAAGGGTCTATCTGTCGTTTGGGATACTTTTTTGTAATCTTCTTAAAACAATCTGCTAACCTTTCTCCAATCTCATGTATTGAATATCTACTCTTTTCAAAAAATATGACATGTGGAGAGGAACATCCCATTTGATCAAAGGCAATGATATCCAAAACTGATTTGCTTAATTCATCAAGAAAATCTTTTTCCTCGATATATTCCCTATCAAAGACACCGAAAGAATACTTTGGACCAAAAATATTTGTTTCGCAATGCTCTTTTTGTGGCAGAGATAAAATCTGTTCAACAGCTTGCTTGCCTCCCCAAATAACCTTACAATCTGCAATCAACGAAAATTCTTTATTCAGCGATGTCTCCGAACTTGAAAAAGAGACAATAGAGATGACTTTTAATAAATCTTTCCCAAGATATTCTCTTTCCAAAGAGACCTTAATATCATTTAATTTCTTTAGAATTGAAATGATTAAACTAGCACTCTCTTCTGAAACCTTTAATATATTTCCATTTTTACCTATTAATGATTGAACTAATGAAAATATGGCTAATGTTGGAATATTTCCTGCTATCCAATGGCATACAACCCCACGAGGTTGAGCCTTGATCTTATGTTTATCCGAAATATTGACGAAATTATCTAAATAACGAATATCTCCTAAATTTAATTTAATTAAATCCTTTAGATTCTTCTTTCTTAACCATAAACATAAGTAGTTTATTCCATCTATGGACTCGAGATCTCTATCAAGTAAAATACTTTTGCCCAGCTCATCAAAGATATTAAGGATAACCTCTATGGGCATCTTCCAGATATCTTTTCTATGCTTCTCAATAGATGAATATATCCTCCCAAAATCATTAAAATCAGTCTCTCCAAAAACTCCGTCTATTAAATAGCTCTTTATCATAATTGCACTTTTGTAGCGAATGTATCTCCACAGCCACGAATCTCTGCTTTTTCAACCCTTGAAATAAATTGGAAATATTTTCCTTTCCTGCCACAAGGACAATCATCGATTCCTTTCAAAATCCCTAAATCTTCAGTCAATACTCCTTGACTATAGTAACTATCCGAAAGTACGCTCAAAACTTCAATAAGTCCTATTTCATCAATCTTGCATTCTTCAAGAGTCAATGGATTTCGTATGATCACTTCAGCAAAATCAGGCACATGTTTATTTTGATATTCGCAATCCAGAAAGATTACTCCAGTCTGTTCAGCCATTCCATAAAAATCAATTATATTCCCTTTATCAGTGCAAAATATCTCCGAGATCTTTTGATTAAATATCTCTTTTGATACAGATTGTGATTTTAATCTTTTCCATCCTCCACTGTGAAATAATTTAACGCTCTTAAAATTGAGATTAATACTTGCTGAATTTATTTGAGGATAGAATATAGACCAGATAATGAATGTAAACCCAAACACATATATCTCTTCATTCTTAAGCTGGTCTAAAATTTCTTTAATCAAATCTGTGTCTAAAATTAACTCACCACTTGAGTACTTTTTCAATAAAAAATATGTTCTCTTCGCAAAAGAGCTGAGTCCTTGAATTGCTGCACCGCGAGCTGTTAAATCTGTAAAATTTGCTTTATTTACATCTTCAGTATCAATCACTAAAAACGGCCTTCGTTTATTCCCTAAATAAAATTTTAAGGTTGCTATTAGTGCCTTCATTTGCCTTAATGAAGTCGCTTTATTGAGCGGAATTTTACTTGGAACCTGATTAGTAGTGCCACTTGACCTTATAACCCTGACAACATCCTCTTTTTTACATGTTAGCAAATCAAATTCTTTGAAGATCTGAACAGGAATAAACGGAATATCTTTTAAGAGTCTTATATCACTTATCTTTATCCCCAATTTATCAAAATATGATCTTATATGCGGATTATTATCTGTTGCATACTTTAATTCCTCCCTTAAAATTGAAAGGAGGAGTTTGCTTTTATCCTTATTTAATAAATTATATTGGCAACTGGTGATAATTTTATCTATCTCGTCCCTATAATTAAAAGCATTAGTTTTCATCTTCCTTTTAAAATTGGTAACAGTTTAGCTAACCACAGAGGGCACAGAGAACTAAAAGAGTTCACAGAGGAAAAATAAAAAAATAATTAATTTTCTCTGTGTTCTCCGTGTAAACCTCTGTGTCTCTGTGGCGAACTATTACAAAAATTGTTTTCTTGCTATCTCACGCAAAGTTGGTTTATCTACTTTCATAGAAGAATTCAACGGAATCATATCAATGAACTCAATGTATTTCGGATTTTTATAGGATGGAAGTTTTTCATTACACAAACTTTCTATTTCATTTATTAAAGCTATATCTTTATCTTTTGCCACAATATAGACGACTATAGCCTCTCCAAGCAGGTCATCCTCAATACCAAGAACTGCACAATCTATAATCTTAGAACAGGAGAGAATCATATCTTCAATCTCCTTTGGATTGACCCTATAACCTGCTGATTTAATTATATCCTTTTCTCTTGAGGTAATATAAATATATCCATCATCATCAATTGTGGCTAAATCTCCGGTACAAAGATAACCATTTTTTAGTACTTTTTCTGTCTCTTTGGCATCATTATAATAACCTAACATAATATTATCACCCTTGGCGATAATCTCTCCAACCTCTCCTTGAGAAACTGAATCACCTTCTTTATTGACTACCTTTAATTCAACACCAGGAATTCCTTTGCCAATAGATCCAACTTTGCTCTTAAGCATATTTGGAGGTAAATAGGATAAGCGGGCAGTCGCCTCTGTTTGTCCATACATAATCACAATATCTACTGTGGGTAAACCATCTCGCAACTCTTCAATAAAACAATCAGCCAATCTTCCTCCTGCCTGAGTGATGTACCTGAGTGTAGGAAATCTATTTTTTATAAAATCTGTTTTACGAAGCAAGATCTGAAATGTCGTTGGCACACCAGCAAATCCTGTGCATTCATACTCATTGATCTCCTTTATTACCGATCCTATGAAAATACTCTTATTCAGGACCATGCTTCCCCCCACCCTAAGATGAGTATGAAGTAAGGATGTCCCATAACAGTAAAAAAATGGAAGGACAACCTCAATCCTGTCTTTTTCTGTCAATTGTAGATATTCAATAATAGACTCTGTATTTGTGATGATATTTTTATGACTGAGCATCACCCCCTTTTGTCTTCTTGTGCTTCCAGAGGTAAATACAATGACTGCTAAATCATCACCTGATCCATCATACTTATTAAGTAAGTTATCGGATATAGATTCCAAGCAAATCTTTTCAAGATCATCTTCATTTAATATAGCTATATCTACTAATCTTTTTATAAATTTCTTTTGAGCAAAGATAGATTGAATTTGACATATGGAAACAATCTCTCTCACATCATCAGTTGAAATCCTTTTGTCAAATGGTATGGCAATGCACCCTGCTTTAATAATTCCTAAGTATGAAGCAATAAAAAAGCTAGAATTTTCTGAAAGTATTCCTATCTTCTCCCCTCTCTTAAAATTTTGAGATAAAAAATATGAGACTTTCTTTACTTGCTCAAAAAGAGCAGGATAACTGATGTGTTCATCGGTCCCAGCAATAACATCTTTTTGTAAATATTTAGACCTCTCAAATAAATAGTTAGCCAAATTCATTCTTGGACACCATATTTCTTCAAAATTTCTCTGATCTTTCCAACATTTTCCATAGCAATAATATCATCTGTATCTAATTCTATATTAAACCTTTTCTCCATAGCCGACACTAATTGCAGATGTTTCAACGAATCCCATTTTTCGTATTCCTGATAAGAGAGATTATCATTGACTAATTTTTTATCAATTCCTAATACATTATGAAAGATTTCTTTAATCTTCTCCATATTTTTTCCTCCAATTACTCTTTATAGATTAAGGCAACAGCCATTGCATAGCCTTTAGCATGCGATAAACTTATTTTTATCTTATAATTCTCACTCAGATGAGTACCTATGTTTACATAAGGAACCCTATCTTCATTATTTAGTATCTCAATTTGATTAAAAAGTATTTTCTTGTCTATGCTTCCAAACGCCTTAATTATCGCTTCCTTTGCAGCAAATCTTACTGCCAGGTGTTGTGCTGGTCTATCTTTTGAGAAACAATATTCAAGCTCTTTTTCTGTATAAATTTTTTTAAGGAAATCTTCTGTCTTTTCTTTATTCCTAAATCTGCGTATTTCTTCAATATCTGTTCCAATACTAAATTTAGACATTTTTTTCCTTTTTTGAAGCCTCCTTTAAGAGGCTAAGTTCTTGTATTAATAAAACAATCATCCTATGATTACGATTTGACCTGAGTACAAGTCGATAAAGATAAATGAATATTATTAAGAAGAGTAAACCAAAGAGTATAAGGAAACCAAATCCAACACCAATTAACGAAGCAAGTTTTATAGCAACATTTGGAAAAAAAACAGAGAGAGCCGGAACAATAGCCACTGTTGACAACAGCAAAAGATCATATAAATCTATATCATTTTTGACAGCCTTCCTTATAAGATAGATAAGATACATCACCAGGAAGAACGATACAAAAATGATTGTTTGAGGTGTTGGATGATATGTCATAGCATAACCTTCCGTAAACGCATAAGAACTATATATCCAATTACCCTTAGCATATAGGTCAATTTCTTTCTTCCAGCAATTGAACTGTTTCCGTATCTTCGTAACTGCATATTTACTGGCACCTCTTGCACTGTAAGTCCAGACTCCAATGCCATTGCTA
>JAGVOB010000147.1 GCA_020052955.1 Candidatus Omnitrophota bacterium
CCTCCTTTCATTTTGGTTTTACTGCTTGTTTATGAAAGGATACACCCTTTTTTATTGCTGTTACATCAGGAATTTACACAATATATTTTACGTTACCCATATTGCCTTATGGGATAAAATCAGATATAATTCTTGGATATGGTAAATCTGGTATATTCAAATGCAAGGGGTAAAATCTTTGAAGACCCCCGATACCTCATGCTGGGCGCCAGGGGGCTAAATTTTATCCTCCCCTCGCGCGAAGAGCTCATAAAGCTGCCTCCATTCGCTAAAATATTTTTCATTCCTGATTCCCCCGCCATGGGGTTTAATAAAAAGACGGGAAGGATTGAATCGCTTGATAAAAATCAAAATACGGTCTCGGCATTCCTTCCTCCGGGATACCTAAGAACGCTTCTTCCTGCGATAGAATTTAAGAGCGTTGAAAAAGCCTTGCTTTTCAATGCTCTCATCTCGAGGAGAGACGAAGTCTCAACGAGAGATCTGGTGATGCATACTGAAAAAAACTTACCTCTATGGGCGTACACCGCCTTAGGAATTAAAAATAAGGAATTCTATGCCTGCGCCATAAGAATAGACAAATATGAAAAATGGAATCCGGAAAATTATAATGACAGAAAACTATTATCAAATGCAAAAAATCTTAAGAAAAGGTTTGGAAATAATCCTTTGTTTAATCAGCTCTTTAAATGTGCTACTATTTATCACTGCTTCACTGCAAAAAATTTCTTTCTGGGATATCCCGAACTCGCTGTCCCCCTCTCAATTAGATGTAATGCCTCTTGTATTGGCTGTATTTCACTTCAGACAGAAACCAATTTCCCGTCATCTCAGGAAAGGATAATAAATACGCCTGCCCTAAAAGAAGTTTTAGAAATCATTGAACATCATATAGGGAATGTTCACCCCGTTAGAAATGGCGTTCTACGCCCCATTACAAATCCCGCAGCGCAGGGCGCTATTTGTAACGGGGCACGCCGCGGGATTTCTAACGGGGCAGAGGAGCCTATAATAAGTTTTGGCCAGGGCTGTGAAGGTGAGCCACTTTTAGAGGTAGGATTAATTTCCAAGATTATAAAAAACCTAAAACCTTCTTATAAAAATGTAACCTTCAATATAAACACAAACGGTTCTCTCACAAAAAATCTGAAGCGGCTTATCAAGGCGGGCTTAGATACTGCAAGGATAAGCATAAACAGCGCCGATAAAGAAAGATATGAGCTCTACTTCAGGCCTAAGGGCTATGACTTTAACGACGTTGTAAAATCTATAAAAACTTTAAAGGATGGTGGCGTATATGTAATGTTAAATGTGCTTGTTTTTCCCGGCATAACTGACGGGCCTGACGAAACCAACGCCCTCATAAGATTAATCAAAAATACAAAACCTGACATGCTTCAGCTAAGAAACCTCAATATTGACCCGAGATTATATCTTTCTCTAATCAGACCGAAAGAGAAATCAACGGGCATAATAAGCTTTCTAAAAACTATAAGGCAGGCTTTCCCTTCCCTTAAAATAGGCTCTTTTAACAGGCCTAAAAGTTACTTTAGGCGCAGCTAAAACTTAAAAAGCGACGCATAAAAAAGCTAAGCTTGGTATAATATTAGAATGAATAGACACATAACTTTGTCGCAGATATTGCAAGAAATCAATAAATATGCTATAAATATAATCAAAAAAATAACAGATCCCTCGCTTAAACACTTGCAGGCTTCGGGATTAATTCGTCCGCCTCGGGCGGACTCATTAAGGAGAAATTTATGAATGATTCAACGGCTGATATTAAAAATGATAAATTTGAGATAAGCTGCAGAACAATAAATACAATCCTAACCTATGTGCGGCAGGAGGGTAAGGATGTAAAAAATCTAATCGAAAACCTTCCCTGCGATGAAAAATATCTCTGCGATACGAATAACTGGATATCCCGCGCGGTTGAGAATGAGATATTCCGACGCCTGGTGGTTATGTTTGACGACGACGAGATACTTTACAAAATAGCTCTTGCCTCGGAAAAACTTCATAGCCTCGGGTTTCTTGATTATATCGCTCGCCTGATAGGCAACCCCCAATTTATATTAAAACAGGCGGCTAAATTAAATACATATTTTACGAAGATTCATGATTTGGAAATTATTAAATGCGAGACGGCGAACGCAACCATAAAATATACCATCAAGCCGGAATATTCAATGACCTCTCACGACTGTTATTATACAAGCGGGATTCTAACCGTTCTGCCAAGGATTTGGGGCAGCGAACCCGCGAAAATCTGGGAGGAAGCCTGCGCTGTACCTATCAATAAAAAGGGTAGGATAAACGGGAAGTTTTACGCGGTAAGCGATGACGGTTATGTAAGCGAGCACGACGCAATAAAAGCAAAAGTGGGAAGGGACGAAGAAAAAGTAATCGGGAAGATAAACATTGACGGAACGTTCAAGCTAGGAAATACTATATACGGCGCAGGCAATTGTTTATACCATATCAGCTGGTCTCCCAAAAGGATGTGGATAAAAAGGGTTTTCTATGACTGCTTCACCAAACCCAGGGTTCTTGAGGCTACAATAGAAGAAATACAAAGGGAAAACGATATTATAGAAAAAAAATATGAGGAATTATTCATAAAAAACCTTGAACTGCAGAAGCATTACGTTGATACCATAAACGCCCTTATACGGGCAATAGACGCAAAAGACCACTATACCGAGGACCATTCCCTCAACGTCAGCCAGATTGCCGAAACTATAGCTAAGGAATTTGGTTTAGAGCCTGGTAAAGTCGAAACCATAAAACAGGCCTGTAAGCTCCACGATTTGGGAAAAATCGGGATAAAAGACAGCATACTGCTTAAACCGGGTAAACTTACCGATGAGGAATGGGAAGAGATAAAAAAACACCCTATATTAGGATCGGAGATTATAAAGCCACTGACATTCTTAAGCGAGGTAGCTTTACTTATAAGGCAGGACCACGAGAGGTGGGACGGCAAGGGTTACCCTGACGGTCTTAGGGAGGAGCAAATTGATATAGGCGCTCGCGTGATAATGCTGGCTGACTCCTATGATGCCATGACCTCGGGAAGGGTCTACAGAAAGAATCTCAGTAAAGCCGAGGCGCTTGAAGAGATAAGAAAGAACTCTGGTAAACAATTCGACCCGAGGGTTGTCGAGATATTCCTCAAGATTATGCAGGAAGATAAAACAGAATAGAAGTACGCTTTCAAATAATTCTACAAAGCCTTAAAGCGCATATAGTCTTTGCATCAACAATCAGATTTTTTTTAAACAGTCTTCTAATCCCTACCCTTGTAAAAACCCTTGATGTAATCACCTCATCCTTTTCATGCTCTGTTTTTAATCTTGTAAGATTTTCTGCTATAAATATGTGTATCTTCTCGGTTGTAAAACCAGGCGTGGTATATACCCAGCCAACCTCTCTTAGTGCCTTTGCCTTGTAACCTATCTCCTCGATTAGTTCTCTCTGGGCAGAATTTTTTATAGTTTCGTTTTTATTTAGCGTCCCCGCGGGTAGCTCCCATATATATCGCCTTATAACCGGCCTGAACTGCCTTATAAGGATAATTTTATCCTCATCCAAAAACGGCACAACGCACACTGCGCCCGGATGCTTTACGTATTCCACCTTCATCCTGTTTTTATTTGGCAGGAGCATACCTTCTGTATATATATTTAAAAACTTGCCTTTATAAACTGATTCTTTCATAATACTTATTATACAGGCGATAGCGAAAAATAGGAATAAAAATCAAGAACCTCTTGATTAAGAAGAGCTCTAACCTGGTGGAGGGCTGTTTCTGAAAGAAGCGGTGACCCGGAGAGGCTCCCAATATCAAGATAAGCATCAGGAGCCTCGGTTACAAAGGCATTCTTAGCCTGGCGGAAGTCTGCCTTTAGTAAGTTAGCGAGGCTCCTGATTTGGTAATCCGGCGCTATATTTGAGATAACAAAACACTCCACTACCAATATCGCTATTAACCTTACTGCAAGTGACTTTAGTCTGAAAGAGTGTTTGTTATTTATATAATTTGTATTCATAATTATAATGCCCTTAATATCTTGCTCGCAAAAGCTTTAAAAGTCCGTAGAGCAGGTGGTTTTTTAGCAGCTTGTGCTTCTGACTCGGCGGCTGAAAATGGCGTGAGGGCAATTGAACAGAAATCATATAATTCCTCATCGAATGCTCGTACTAAGTCAGAAGCAATCGCGCTAATGCTAAGACTTTCTGCGATGAATTCACATAGTCCATGTAAATTAATAGACGGTAAAAAATGAAAATTTAATAAATAATCTAATATGCTATAACTGCCTAAAAAGTTCCCGCTTAAAAATACCCTTCGCTTCTCTTGACTATTCAGTCTATCTATGTAAAACTTTTGAAATAGAGGGATTTTTATAAATACTCCGATAAGTAACCTCATTATGAATTCATGTTTTCTAAGAGTAAATAGCTTTTCTAATCTCTGAGTATATATTTGATCGGCTATGTCACTTACAAAGCGCTGTATAATCTTATAATTTGGATCCGAAGGTGTAATATATCCTTGTTGAGAGTACGATAAAAGAATTCTTTTAACTTTGGTTTTTGCTAACCTTTCAACCTGCGGGCATTTCTGAATAAACTCTAAAAGCTTTGTTGTGTTCAACGAAAAACCATACATAAAACTTGATGATCTTTTCGCTGTAATAGTAGAATGCATAATTTCGTGGACTAACGTACGAGTAAAATATGATAGTCCTTGGTTCATGCCATTAACTCTTAGTATTTCTATTAGGTTTGAACTTAACTTTGTAGTCGTTAGAGCAAATCGCTGATTATCTTTTTTCATATATAACGACATGAAAACGAGCTTATCTGCCTCTGCATAGCACGGACTATAAATTTTATCCCGCCCAATTTTATAGTATTTACCTACTATTATCTCTTTTAACTTAGAATTACCTCCAAGTAAATCTGGAGATAACGAAGAAAATACAAGATCAACTTCATCTCTTAAAACTTTCACTAAACCTTCTAAAGCACCTTTATCTTTTTCCAAATTCAGTCCCATAAATGAGAAATGAGGAGATTTTCTTATTATTCCTTCAGAATCTTTATCAAGAGAAATGGTAAGTTTAAGACCGTAGTGAATGTGGAAATAGATTTGGCAGGTCATTAATTGGACTTGTAGACTTTCGTTTTGGAGTTCTAACTCGAAAAATATATCCCGAAGCGAAAGTTCACTATGTACTTTTCTGATGTAGGTTTCCATATGTGTAACATCGGTGGAAAAAGGGGACAGGCTACTTTTTTCTGCTGCGGTGGCAGGCGGTTCGGCGGCGGATGGCTTAGGAAGTGATTCTGATTTCTTTTTTGCCCTTGCTGTTAACTCTTTTTGCTTTTTACGTTCGGCTCGTTCAGCAAACCAAAGGCAAATGTACATAGCACCAAAAGATAGAACTCCTATAAAAAAGCACATAAGAAGCGGTTCTGGTACCAATTTGAAGATGGATACTAGAATTAAATCTATAACGTTTACATCAGCATAGATAGCCTTCGTGTATCCAAGCCATTCGTGTAATATGAAAGAATTTGTAATTCTTAAATAGTTATTTCCTAAAATTTGCAAGGATGCTGGGAAAAATCCAGGAATATGTTCCAAGGAATTAGCAATAAAAATTCCTGATAAGACCAAGAAAAAACCTTCTAATATCTTTCTTAGCTTTCGTTGCCACCCATACCGCCAAATTCCCGCTTTAGCCATACGAATTCCAATTGAATAGCTAAGTGTCACAAGCGAAAAGGCTATCATTCCGTTGAAAATGAAAAATAACACCCTGTCCTGACGTAAATGTAGATTATTTACGAGATCCACTCCGGAAAGGAATGGCAAGGGATATACAAAGCCTTGATATCCCCCCGTCAAGAACACATCGCCAATTGCCACCGTCAATGGCAAGAGATAGCTTGCTATCAAGACACCTGTTAAATGGAGCAATACGAGAGGAAGGCTCCATAATAATCCTTTTGTCAGGAAATACCGCCAAAAGGATACCGGTGCATCGTTAGCTCGTCTTGGCTTCTCTTGGATAGATTGGGACGGTTTTGGTTTTCTAATTGAGTTTATAAGTGAAAGGATATTAAACGTAGTAAAGATACGGAAGGTGGATTGGAAAAAACGGGACGGTTCTATTTTTCCTGCTAAAATAGGTTTCTCAATAAAAACTCGGGACACTTCCCATTTTCTAACCCTCTCCCTCAGCCACACGCCTAGCACATTAAGAGGTCTAATCACACCTTTGAGTCGCCACATTCAACAGTGAAGTGCAACACTTGAGCCCAAAACTTCATTCGGCGTATGGTAATTAAGACACTTTTTTGGGCGATTGTTTATTAGATTTTCGA
>JAGVOB010000154.1 GCA_020052955.1 Candidatus Omnitrophota bacterium
GAATGTTGCAATCTACATCAGGGTTTCAACCGAGGACCAAGCAAAGGAAGGTTATTCTCTTGAAGTACAAAGAGAATATCTTGAATCTTTTGCTAAGCGTGAAGGTCTTGAGGTATTCAAGATATATCAAGACGATGGCATAAGTGGTTATTCTACCGAGCGCCCTGCCTTGAAAGAGCTCCTTAAAGATGCTAAAAGTAGAAAGTTTAATTTGGTTTTGGTTTACAAAATAGACAGATTTAGCCGGAACTTAAAAGATTTGCTTAACTTAGTAGATGAACTTTCGTCTTCCGGCGTAGACTTTAAATCTGCAACGGAACCGTTCGATACTACAACATCAGCAGGGAAACTAATGTTTCAGCAGTTGGGGAGTTTTGCAGAGTTTGAGAGGAATAGGATTGCCGAGAGAGTATTCCCCGGTATGGTTAAAGGTGTTCAGCGAGGCAATTGGCAGGGCGCTCGATACGCTCCTTATGGTTATACATACAACAAAGAGAAAAAACTTTTAGAAATAGGCGAGGAAGAAACGAAAGTCGTTAAACTCATTTATACGATGTTTCTTTGTGATAAAAGTATCCGCGCCATTACCGAATATCTGACCCGCAAAGGATACAGAAATAGAAAAGGCAATATATTTAGTACCAAGCTGATAGGCGATATTTTAAAGAATAGAATCTATACTGGCAAGCTTGTTTGGAACGCCCATTATTACGACAAAACGCAGAAGACAAAAAAGGGCTACAAGTATATCAAGAACCCGCCTGAAAAAGTTATAATCTCACAAGGTAAGCATCAACCTATTATCTCAGACGAAGATTTTGAGCTTGTGCAGGCGAAGCTAAAAGCGCGAAGGATTGAACAAAGAAGGAAGGCAAGCGATTATCCGCTTTCAGGCATTCTCTATTGTGCGAGGTGCAACCATAAATATTTAGGCATTTCGTCTATTTCTAATCACCGCACAGGCGTTAAGAAAAGATGGTATCGTTGTATGGGGCCTTATAGAAGTTTTATCAGTTGTAAAAACAAGAGCGTGAAGGCCCAAGAAATAGAGTCGGAAGTTGCAGAGATTTTAGAGACACTTCTTAAAAACGATAAGCTAAAAACGAGCCGATGGACGAACGTGACTCCTGCAAATTTTCCTTTTTTTGCAGAAAGCGCAAAAACTGACCTTGAGAAGGTCAAAAATAGGCTTCAAAACAACCTCAAAAAGCAGTCAAAATTGACCGACGCCTATTTGGAAAATTTGCTGAGTGAAGAGCTATACAAGCAGAAGAATGAAGGGCTACGACAAGAAGAGGAAGAACTGAAGAAACTCATTGCATTACAAGAAGTTAAGGAGATTGAAAGGGAGCGTTCAAAGGACTATCTTAACCGGGTAGAGGAGTTTTTGGAAGGCTACGATCCGAACAAGAAAGAGATGGATTTAGAGACTAAAAAACTTATATTAAATCTGCTTTTTAAAAACATCAAAATCGCCCACAAAAAGCTCTTTTCTTTTGAATTTTTTGCCCCCTTTAATTTTTTATTTTTTGAGGAAAAACAAAAATGCCAAACCAAGAACCTAAAAAGAGTTACAAATTTTTTGCCCCCAAAGTCTTTATCCGGACTTTCGGCTGCCAGATGAACGCGCACGATTCGGAGATAATATCCGGCATGCTTACGGGCAAGGGATACAGGATATCGGATACTCTTGAGGGGGCAGATATAATCCTTTTTAATACTTGCTCTGTGCGGGCGCATGCGGAGGCAAGGGTTTGGGGGAAGGTGGGAGAGTTAAAGAAAATTAAAAATGAAAAATTAAAAATTAAAATAGGAATTTTGGGTTGCATGGCGCAGACGTATAAGGAGAAGATATTTGAAAGGTTACCGCATGTGGATTTAGTATGCGGGACCGCAAACATATATGAAATACCGAAATTATTGGGTAGTCTAAAAACTCGCGAAAAGGTTTTGGCTGTTGATAATAATCAGCGGGATACAGAAAAAAAGATAGATATTTCTGAAAGAGAAAACAAGGCAAAGGCATTTGTTTCTATTATGGAGGGATGTAATAATTATTGCTCCTATTGCATTGTGCCTTTTGCTCGGGGCCCTGAGGTATCAAGGCCCGTAAGCATAATCATTGATGAGATTAAGAGGCTTGTGGATGACGGGGTAAAGGAGGTAATGCTTCTGGGGCAAAACGTCAACTCCTACGGAGTTGAAATCAAAAATCCCCGCCTGCCAAGGCAAAGCGGCGGGCAGGAAAAATCAAAAATCAAAATTGGTTTTGTAAAGCTGTTAGAAAAAATAAATAAAATCAAGGGGCTTGAAAGGATACGGTTTATGACAAGCCATCCTAAGGATGCCTCATTGGAGCTGTTTACTGCAATGAGGGACTTAGAGAAGGTATGCGAGCATCTGCATCTGCCGGTCCAGTCAGGTTCAAACAGGATATTAAAATTGATGAACAGGATTTATACCCGGGATGATTATTTAAGAAAAATAGATTCCTTAAGGAAGATTGTCAAGGATTGCGCGGTAACTACGGATATAATAGTTGGTTTTCCTTCGGAGAACGAGAAAGATTTTAACGACACCGTTAAGCTTATGAGGGAGGTTGGGTTTGAAAACGCATTTATATTCAAGTATTCTACAAGGAAAGGCACAAAGGCAGCGCTTTTAAAGGATGATACGGAAGACAAGATAAAACAGCAAAGAAACCAGATTTTGCTTAAACTGCAGGAGGATATTTCAAGGAAGAAGAATGAGGCGCTTATCGGAAAGACCCTTGAGGTTTTAATCGAAGACGTGAATAAGAAAAATAAGGCGGAGTTTATAGGCCATACGGGACAGGCGAGACTGGTAGTGTTTGAAAAGGATGATAAATCTTTAGGAGATATTGTAAATATCAAAATAACATCATGCACGGGGCACACGTTAAAGGGAGAGATTGAATAAACTTAAAATGAAAAGCGTAAAATTCAAAGTTA
Source organism: Candidatus Omnitrophota bacterium (assembly GCA_020052955.1). Lineage (GTDB taxonomy): Bacteria > Omnitrophota > Gorgyraeia > VGKN01 > VGKN01 > JAGVOB01. The sequence goes on from JAGVOB010000154.1 coordinate 2,973, forward strand.
TAATCCCGATAAGCCTGTTTATTATTTTTGCAGGTTCTGTACAACTCTTTGCCAATGATAGCTCATTGCTTAAATTAGAGGAACTTTTATTAAAAGGGGATTATGTAAGACTTAGCTATGAATGCGATTATTTGCTCTCTAATAAACCGGGCATTAAGGGTAAGGACAGGGTTTATTATATATCGTCTATAGCCCTTTTAAAACAGCGTAACTTTAAAGAGGCAAGAGAAGCCCTTGAGAATTTGAAAACAGAATTTCCTAAGACCGCGCTGTTGGATGACGTAGAGCTGTCGATAGCCGATACCTATTTTCTTGAAGGGAATTTCGAAGAGGCGGCTATGAGGTATAAAAGGATTCTAATAGACTATCCCAAGACGGATAATATGAGTATTATTTATCTCAGGCTTGGGGATAGCTTAAGGCATACGGCTAATCTGGAAGAAGCGTGGTATTATTTTGAGAGGATTAAAAAAGATTTTCCCTCAAGTTTCGAATTCTCCCAGATCCCGGAGGATAAATCCGGCACAGACATTTTTTATACTGTGCAGGCAGGCTCGTTTACTAAGGAGGTAAATGCGAGGAAGCTATGCGACGAACTGCTTAAGAAAGGTTATGATGTTTATATTACAAAAATGGAAGATGGGCAAAAAAGCTTTTATAGGGTAAGGGTAGGCCATTTCCAATCGAGCCTTGAAGCCCAATACCAGCAGAATAAACTTAAGAAGGAAGGTTACGCTACAAGGATTTGCCCATAAAGCAAAATTTTAATGAAAGAGAGTATTATTTTTTTAATAGGGCCGACTGCAGCTGGAAAGACGACAGTCTCCTATTTTCTTGCAAAGAAACTTGATGCCCATATAATATCCTGCGATTCTATGCAGGTATATAAGGGTATGAATATCCTTACCTCGAAACCACCGCTTAAAATTATAAGAAAAATTCCGCATTATCTTATTGATGTTATTCCGCCAACGAAAGAGTACTCCTGCGCAGACTATACAAAAGATGCGCTGAAAAAAATTAAACATATCCTATCCCTGGCTAAGATTCCGCTTGTTGTCGGCGGAAGCGGGCTTTATGTCAAGGCGCTTGTGGACGGTATATTCTCTGGCCCCGGTAGGGATGATAAGTTAAGAAAAAATTTATACAATGAGGCAGAAAAAAAAGGCCCGGGGGTTCTTTATGAAAGACTTAAGAGGCTGGACATCGAAGCAGCATCCAAGATAAACCCTAACGATGCAAGGCGGATTGTAAGGGCTCTTGAGGTATATGTGCTTACAAAAAGGACTATAACAGATTTTAAGAAAGAGGCTAGTGGGCTTTCAAAAAAGTATAATGTTATAATAATAGGGTTAAATAGAGAACGCCAGGATTTATACTCAAGGATTGACGATAGAGTAGAAGAGATGTTCAGAGAGGGATTGGTGGATGAAATAAAATGCTTAAGCAAATTAAAACTTAGCCAAAGCGCATCACAGGCACTTGGTATAAAGGAAGTAGCTGGTTTTTTAAAAAAAGAATATGATATAGAAGAGGCAAAAAGGCTTTTAAAGAGGAATACAAGGCGCTTTGCCAAAAGGCAGTTGACGTGGTTTCGGCCGGATAAGAGGATAGAGTGGTTTGAAATGTCGTACGAAGAGATGCCGCAACAAGTTGCTGAAAGGATAATCAAATATGTAGAAACTAAACTTGTGAAAAGTAGAGTATAAGAAATGTATAAATTTACTTCATTTATTAGGGTCCTGTCCCTGCCTGACGGCAAGGCAGGGAGGCTTGTTTTCGCCCTTAGAAATCGCGTAACGATTTCAAGGACTCGGTCCCGGAAATGCTGCGCATTTCTCGGAGCAGCACCACTTGATTTTCCCCACCGAGGAAAATCTGCGCTTGATGAAGATGTTCGCTCCCCTGTACCATACGGTACAAGAACCATGGCCGCTTCACATCTTCAACATGCTGCTTCAAATCAATCCTCGCCACCCCATGATTTTTATGGAGATTAAGATAGATTGGAAAAAGCGGCATTAGTCATAGTTGATTTTTATAAGGGCAGGGACGACTGGAGTACAGAGGATGCCCTTGAAGAATTAAAGACGCTGGTAGTTTCTTCGGGCGCTTCCTGCGAATTGGAGTTTTTGTGTAAAAGAGATACGCCTGCCCCTAATTATTTTATAGGAAAGGGCAAGGTAGAGGAACTTGCGCTTTTATGCGAGGAGAACGATATTGACGTAGTGGTTTTTAACGATGATCTGTCCGGCACGCAGCAGAGAAACCTGGAGCAGATACTGGATATAAAAACCATTGACAGGACGCAGTTAATACTGGATATATTTGCGCAGCGGGCTATGAGCCTTGAGGGAAAACTGCAGGTAGAACTTGCGCAGCTTGAGTATCTTCTCCCGCGGCTTACCGGTATGGGCATAATTTTGTCGAGGCTAGGCGGAGGAATAGGCACAAGAGGGCCGGGAGAGCAGAAACTTGAGGCAGACAGAAGGCGTATTAAAAAGAAGATAGTAAAGTTAAAAAAAGAAATAGGCGAGCAGCAGAGAATTAAGCAGTTTCAGGCAAAAAAAAGAAAAGAGGAATCCATTGCAAGCTGTGCAATAATAGGTTACACAAACGCAGGTAAATCCACCCTCTTAAATAACCTTACCGAATCACACGTAATAGCGAAGGACCAGATGTTCAGCACCCTTGATCCTATAGCAAGAAGACTTATTCTGCCTAATAATCAGAGAATAATTTTAATGGACACGGTGGGCTTTTTACACAGGCTTCCGCATCATCTTATAGAAGCATTTAAGGCGACTCTGGAAGGATTGGTAAGCGCAGATTTATTAATACATGTATTGGATATCAGCCATCCGCTTGCGTATAAGCAGAATGAGTCCGTGCTTGAGATTTTAGAAGAGCTTGATGTATTAGACAAACCGATAATAAATGCACTGAACAAGATAGACAATATTGACGATAGAGATTTATTGAAGGAACTACAGCCGGATTTCAAAAATTCCGTGTGTATATCGGCAAAGACAAAGAAAAACCTCAATCTCTTGATAGATAAGATAATGTTTCAATTCCAGAATATGAGGCAGATTATAAAAGTGCTTATTCCTCATGATAAAATGAATCTTTTAAATATGCTTTACGAGGAAGGGAATGTCATAAAAAAGGAGTTTAAGGACGGGAAGATTTATGTAGAAGCAGAGGTATCTGAAAAATTAAAAAGTATAATATGCGATAAACATAAGTGCCAGATATATTAAGTAGCACCGTTAATTGAAAAACTATGCCAAGGTTGTGCTTTCGCAAAAATGTTTGTCCGCCAAAGTTTGTGGCGGACTTCACTCCATGCTCAGCCTTACTCTCCCTCGTTTTGCTCGGGAGCCTTGCCCGTTTCGGCTTCGCAAGGTTTTGCTCTAAGCAACAACCTTGTCAAATATTTTAAATATAAGAGGAGACAAATGTGAAAAAGATAATATTGTTTTTCTTGGTAGGTGTTATGGTTTTATTTAATAATTTCTGTTTTGCTGAAGTAAAGGATGCCTTAACGGTTATTCATTCACGAAAGAGCGTTAGAGAATATACTGGCGAACCAGTTACTAAAGATCAGTTAATAGTTCTATTAAAGGCAGGTATGGCAGCGCCCACGGCGTTAGATAAGAGGCCGTGGGTATTTGTTGTGATTACAGATAAGGATATGTTAAGTAAGCTTGCAGAAGGTTTACCATACTCAAGGATGATTGTTCAGGCAGGAAGCGCCATTGTCGTATGCGGTGACCTCAATAAAATAATGGAAGGGGAGGCCAAAGAATTTTGGGTTCAGGACTGCTCGGCTGCCTCTGAGAATATTCTCCTTGCCGCAGAGGCAATTGGCTTAGGCGCAGTATGGACAGGAGCATATCCCATAACCAAAAATGTGGAATTTGTACAGAAGACCCTTAGCATACCCGAAAATGTTATTCCATTGAATGTGATTGCCGTAGGCAATCCGGTAGGCGTAGAAAAACCCAAAGACAAATTCGACACGGCTAACATTCATTGGGAGAGATGGTAGGAAGATAAATCCAAATATCAAAATCCAAAAATCAAAAATTTGTATGAAAAAAATTAACCTGCCCCATTTTTACATTTGCCCGGCGTGGCAATTATTGTTGCAGAGGGCTTTTCTTTAATATATAATCTTGAAAGATGAAAAACAAGAATGTGTATATCATAGCAGGCCCCAACGGTTCTGGAAAGACTACCTTTGCTAAAAAGTTCTTGCCGGATTATGCAAAATGCCCAAATTTTGTTAATGCAGACCTTATAGCGCAAGGATTATCTCCGTTTTCTCCGCGACTTGCTGCCATCAGAGCAGGCAGGCTTGTTCTTGAACAACTTCACGAGCTTGCAAATAGAAATGCGGATTTTTCATTTGAGACAACTTTGGCCGGGAGGTCATACGTAGATTTTTTGAAAACTTTAAGAAACAAAAATTATTCCGTGCATCTTTTTTATCTCTGGATTCCAAATGTTGAAATGGCATTAGCACGCATAAAAGAAAGGGTGGCAGATGGCGGGCATGATGTGCCAGAGCAGGATGTAAAAAGGCGTTTCTATCGGGGGTTACATAATCTTTTTAAATTATATAAACCCTTATTTGATTCATGGATGTTTTTTAATAATTCCGGCGTTACGCCTGCCCTTATTGCTGAGGAGGAAAAAGGAAAACTTAAAATTATTGATAAATCTCTGTTTGAAGAAATCTTAAAAAATACTAAGATAAAATTATGAAAAATTCCAAAACCTTACACAGTAAAGCAAAAGCGGCCATTAAAGAAGCTGTGAAAGAAGTTATAGAGCATCATAAACATACAGGTCGTCCGCTTGCAATATGGCAGAATGGTAAACTGGTATGGGTTTCTGCAAACCGCATTTTGCGTAACTATAAATAATTTAGACACAAGAAGTGAAATATGGAAGAGAGATTATTGTCGGTGGTGATTTTTTGTTGTTTGAAGTGAAAAAATAGGTCTGACCCTTTTTATGAACTTTTTATGAAATATGGGAAGTGTCCCTCTAATGCCTGTTTTAAAAGCCGGACTTATATACGTTCCTCCATTAGAAGTAAATTATTTAGAGCGTGGACATGCCTGCCATTTTCGCTGCTTGGCAAAAGATGTGAAAAATTTACGGGTAGACGTGATTTCTAAGCTAAGGGGTTGCGAGCCGTTTGAAAAATTGTGGGTTCGCAGAAATAAAATAACACTTAAAAAAGAAAGGATTGTTATAGATATTATCGGACTTAAGGATTTAGTTCAGAGTAAAAAGACTCAGCGAGATAAAGATTGGTTAATGCTTAAACGTTTAGTAGATGATGATATCGTTTTGAATAAAGCTCATCCCTCGGATGCTCAGGTTAGATGGTGGTTACTTGAGAGCAGGAATCCCGATTCCCTTATTATGCTGGCTGCTAAGTATCTTAAAATCGCAAAAGAATGCCTGCATGACAGGCCTCTTTTATCCAGAGCTGTTAATTCAGACATTCAAAAACTCAATCTCAAACTCCATGAAGAAGAAGCTAAAGAACGCCAAAAGGATATCGAATACTGGGTGCCTTTAAGAAAGGAATTAGAAGCGCTGCGCCATAACTTCCAGGAAGAATAATTCCGCGTTACGCCTGCCATTATTGCTGAGGAGGAAAAAGGAAAACTCTTGCAATATGGCAGAATGGTAAGCTGGTATGGGTTTCTGCAAACCGCATTTTGCGTAACTATAAATAATTTAGACACAAGAAGTGAAATATGGAAGAGAGATTATTATCGGTGGTGATTTTTTGTTGTTTGAAGTGAAAAAATAGGTCTGACCCTTTTTATGAAATATAGGAAGTGTCCCTCTAATAATAAGGCAATTCTCCGAAAAGGGGATTGCCTTTTTTAATTGAGAGGAGAAATAAGTGATGTGTCCCCGGATAGATTGTCCCCGGATAGATCCTAGAAAAACCCAAAGACAAATTTGACCCGGCTAACATACATTGGGAGAGATGGTAGGAAGATAAATCCAAATATCAAAAATCAAAATCCAAAATTTTTCCTATAGCAAAAAGAATTTGCCAACAATTTGTACTTTGGTATAATTTGTAAGAAAAGAAAAATCTGTTAATGAAAAATGGGATGTGTTGTCCCTAATGCCTAATTAAATAAAGGGATGGTTAAGTGGGTTTAGACGAAAAGACATTCGAAGATATCCTGGTCAAGTATCCGCATTTGATCGAAGAAGGGCTTGTGCTAGAGGGGAGGCAGGTCATGGTATATGGTCGGCGGATGGATCTTTTATTCAAGGATACTTTCGGAAGGCAGTTGATAGTTGAGCTTAAGGGTGGGCCAATTAAAGATGAGCATATCGGACAGGTTATGTCCTATGAAGGTTCGATACTCTCGCATGGGAATCCTGATTTGCGCATTATGTTGGTAGGTACGCGCGTACCTCCAAATATCCGAAAAAGTCTGGATCATCACGGGATTGCATGGAAAGAGATTTCGATTGATACTTTGATAGAGCATCTTAATAAAGCTGGAGAAACAAATATTTTAAACCATCTTTCAGCAGAGGCATTTTCACAAAAGACTGAGGGTATAGTTTCTAGATATGTGAACGCGGATCAGGTCATTATTGATGTTCCGGCAATGTTGATAAGAATTAATAAAACGTACCGAGAGAATATGTCTGCTGAAGAGTTGTTCGAGGTGACACGAGGGATATGGAGAGTTGGCCCTAAAAGAGAGATTCCGCGATATGCATTTGCTGTTTTTAAGGGGGTTATCAAAGAAGTCTATCGGATCGATCGCTGGCTTCCTGCAGGCACATTGGAGTATAAACACCGCCAGATGCAAAAAATATTAAATGATTTTCGCCCCACTCTTAAAGCTCGCTGGGAGTTTGATGGAAGTCTGGTAGAAGATAATATTCGTAAGCGTTTTGTCGGAAAGTCCTGTGCCCATTATTTTAAGCAGGGGAACGCATCTCCGACCGTGTATGTAAATTGCTGAGATTGTATCACGAAGGATATGTAAAACTCTCTTAGTTTCTTTCTAACATGGTGGGTATTAAATGAAGCGATATTGGGTAATAGCTCCGTATAATTCAGAAAAGGTAGATACCTTTAATAAAGCATGGGAATATGACCTCAGAAATGGAACTATTGCAATCGGGTGGACAGATATGGGGAATCTTACGGGTCTAAGCAGAGAAGAAATAGATAGGAAGTATTTTGAGACTTATCCAAGAGATCTGCCAGTCGATCGGCATGCAATTGTTAAATTTTATCATGAAATTTCTATTGGAGACACTGTAATTGCTCGCAGAGGCAGAAAGAAAATAATAGGAGTAGGTGAAGTAACAGCAACGGCTTTTTATGATGAAAATATGGGAAAAGAAAGAGTTGGGCATGGAGCAGATCGGCCCTACCCTAATCTTCTTCGTATGGGAATTGGCGACAATAGTAATAGCGAAGTTCGTTATGGAGCAGATCTGCCCTATCCCAATTTTCTTCGTATTAAATGGCAGGAAAAAGTGATTGAATTTGATAGACAGGTTTTTCCAATGTTTACTCTCTACGAAATAAATGAAGACAAATATAATTTTTTTATACAAGGAAAAATTATAGATACAATTGAAATATGTGATAATTCAAACACAATTATTAAAAAAGATAACATATTTTTAGAAGTAGCATCAGAACGACCGGAATGGTTAGAAGGATTAATTAAAGATATAGAAAATTTAAAGAAAGATGAGGAGCATAAAGAAAGAGCGCATGAATCTCTTGTAGAGTCTTTTTATGAGCTGCTTGGTTTTAAAAAATTTAATGATATTAAACATCGTCAAGGCAGAATTGATATTA
>JAGVOB010000204.1 GCA_020052955.1 Candidatus Omnitrophota bacterium
TATAAATCGGACATTTCTCCGACGAGAAAACAAGTGGAGGTGAGATCGGGAGTAGAGGATAAGATTCTCCGACGAGAAAATAGTTTTGAGCAAACCACAAACCACTATAAGGAGGTGAGAACTTAAATGGCAGAAAAAGTTGCAAAAGCAGGTATAAAAAGAGAGAAGGGCTATCTTTATTATCTCGACAAGCAAGGAGATGTATCAAGGGCAAAGATGGCGAGAGGCAAAAAGAAGGGAGGAAACCCCACCAAGGTTACTAAGCTTAAGGTAAAGAGAGCTGAGGGTTACCTTTACTTCGTCGACAAGCAAGGAGATGTATCAAGGGCAAAGATGGCACGAAGAGGAAAGAAAAAATAATATTCAAATAAAGAGCTTGAGCCCCCTAAAATTTTCTTTTACGGGGGCTCAAGTTTTTATACATTCGCGGGCCAGTAGAATCCCGAGTTCGCTAAAAGCGGACGAGGGGCAAAGTCCCGAGCTAAACGAGGGGAAAACCGCACCCATGCCCTCCTTGAGGGGGCTAGAGTGCGCCCGCCAAAGGCGGGCAGGGATGAACAATGGCCGGTTTTCCTTCGCAAAAGCTCAGGACACTGAGCAAGGCGAAGTGCAGTATGAGCCATACGGAACCCTGTTATGGAAGGCTTTATATCTATCTAATGAACTACCTCTCAGCAAGCTACGAGGTATCAACTCTCTTATAAATCGTAACGCAGCAAGCTGGGGGGAATTAACCCCTCGTCCCCGCCAGAGGCGGGATTAAAATGTCTGAACGAAAAGAATATATCATTATAAAAGGTGCCAGAGAACACAATCTTAAGAACATAAGCCTCAAAATACCTAAGTATTCGCTTACCGTTATCACAGGAATAAGCGGCTCCGGAAAGAGCTCCCTCGCATTCGATACAATTTATGCGGAAGGACAAAGGCGATACGTGGAGAGTATGTCAAGCTACGCGCGACAGTTTCTAGAGCAACTACAGAAACCGGATTATGATTATATAGAAGGTTTATCTCCTGCCATAGCAATTGAACAGCGTACAGCAAGTTTTAATCCGCGTTCAACAGTCGCAACTCAATCAGAAATATACGATTTTTTGCGCCTTTTATTTGCTAGGATAGGCGTGCCTCATTGTTTCAAATGTGGCAAAAAAATATCCGGGCAAACTTCCCAGGAAATACTGGATAAAGTTATGGCATTACCATTAGATACAAGGATAATAGTATTTGCACCTGTAATAAGGTATAGAAAAGGTGAGTTTAACACAATTTTTGAAGAAATAAGAAAGGAGGGCTTCGTAAGAGTCAGGATTGATGAAAAACTTTTTGATTTATCCGATAAAATACATCTGGATAAAAATAAAAAGCATGCGATAGAGGTAGTAATAGACAGGCTCGTCTTACAACCAAATATCAAAAAACGGCTAAGCGACTCCATAGAAACAGCTCTAAAGGTTGGTAAGGGACTTATAATCATACATATCATAGATACAAACACCGAGCTTTGCTTTAATGAACAATATATATGTCCGGATTGCAGTACTAGCTTTGAAGAGATCTCACCGCGAATGTTTTCCTTTAATAGCCCATATGGTGCCTGTAAAAGCTGCTTAGGATTAGGCACAAAAACGGAAATAGACCCGGACCTTGTAATACCCGATAGGACAAAGACTATAAGAGAAGGCGCTATTGAGCCTTGGAGGAAAACCGGCAAATCACTGGTGATTTATTACGGGAGACTTCTTTATCTCCTTTCCGAACAATATAATTTTAACCTTGATACGCCATTTTATAGATTAGACAAGAAAACAAGAGGCATTATACTCTACGGCTCATCTGACATATGGATTTTAAATAAGCCGTTTGAAGGAGTGCTCCCAAACCTCAAAAGAAGATTCGAACAAACAGAAAGCGGCTATGTAAAAACTGAAATCCACAAATATATGAGCATGCTAGCGTGTCCAAGCTGTAACGGAGCAAGGCTTGGACCGGAAAGCCTTTCAGTAAAAATTTCTGGTAAAAATATAATAGAGGTTACAAAATTATCTGTTGAGGAAGCGCTTAATTTTTTTGTTAACCTTTCGCTTACAGATACAGAATCTAAGATTGCACAGCGGGTTTTAAAAGAGATCAAACTTAGGCTTGATTTTATGATAAATATAGGCATAGGATACCTGACCTTAGACAGACAGGGCTCTACCCTCTCAGGGGGTGAAACTCAGAGAATAAGGCTTGCGACACAAATAGGCTCAGGCTTAACAGGGGTTCTTTATATTCTTGATGAACCTAGTATTGGTCTCCACCAGAGAGATAATGCAAAACTTTTGTCTACTCTAAAGTCACTGCGCGATTTGGGAAATACGCTGATAATTGTTGAGCACGATGAAATTACAATCAGGAGCGCGGACTATATAATTGATTTGGGGCCAGGTGCCGGTAAGCATGGCGGCTCAATAGTCGCATGTGGTAATTTAAGCAACGTTCTTAAATCTGAGGATTCTCTTACCGCAAAATATCTAAACGGTAAACTTGGTATAAATATACCCATAAGAAAATCTTTACAAAATAAAAACTGCATAATGGTAAGGGGCGCCTGCGAGCATAACCTAAAGAATATCGATGTAAAAATTCCCTTAGGTTTATTTGTATGCATAACCGGTGTCTCAGGTTCAGGAAAAAGTACTCTGGTATACGATATACTTTATCGGGCACTCGCGCAAAAACTTTACAAGTCCAGAACAAAACCTGGAAAATTTAAAGATATCGAGGGGCATCAGTTCATCGATAAAGTAATAATAATAGACCAATCACCTATAGGCAGGACGCCGCGTTCGAACCCCGCTACATATACAGGAACTTTCAGCCATATAAGAGATCTATTTTCTAAAACCAAGGAAGCGAGAATAAGGGGATATAAGCCTGGCAGATTTAGCTTTAATGTTAAGGGCGGCAGATGCGAAGCATGTCAAGGCGACGGAGTAAAACGTATAGAGATGCATTTCTTGCCGGATGTTTACGTGACATGTGAGGTATGTAAAGGAAAGAGATTTAACGAGCAGACACTTGATGTAAGATATAAGAGTAAATCGATAGCTGATATTCTTGAGATGACCGCTGAAGATGCCTTTTTTTTATTCGAGGATATACCAAGAATATCACATAAGCTTAAAACTATATGTGATGTCGGTCTGGGTTATATCGAACTAGGGCAAAGCTCAACAACCTTATCGGGAGGAGAGGCTCAGCGCATAAAACTCGCCTTTGAATTAAGCCATAGGGCGACGGGAAAGACCCTGTATATTCTTGACGAACCTACCAGCGGTTTACACTTCGCAGACATAGAGAATCTCCTAAAGATTTTGCATATTCTAACATACGGCGGAAACACAGTTGTAATAATTGAGCATAATCTTGATGTTATAAAGAGTGCAGATTATATAATTGACCTTGGGCCAGAAGGCGGCCCTCAAGGTGGCTTTATAGTTGCTGAGGGTTACCCGGAAGAAATTATAAAAAATTCACAATCCTATACTGGACAATACCTTAAAAAGGTATTGAATAAGAGACTAAAAAATGATAAAATTTAACATTCATATACCCAAGCGCTAAATTCAATGTTAAAAAAACTTTTGATTATGCTTCTTTTAAGCAGTGTAATCTTCTCTTTAGAAAATCAAAGTGCACTATCTGAGACCGGTGAAACCGAAGATTTTACTGTTATCAAAAAATCTTTCGCTGATGGCTTTTATAAAATTTCGTCAGAACAGCTTGACGGTTTTATAAAGAACTACCCCAACTCAAATAAAACAACAGAGGCCCATCTTTTACTTGGAATATCTTTATATTACCTTCAAAATTATGATAAAGCTGCTTTTGAATTTGAATATTTGGTAAATTCTGCTGGAGGCAATCTTTTTGAGGACGAAACCCTTTACTGGCTTGGCGAAACATATCGCATGAAAGGTAATTTTCAGGATTCCTTAGAATATTTGCAGACGTTAATCGATAAGTTTCCTGATTCAAAGTTTCTAAAACATGCCTATTATTCTAAAGGTTTCTGCTTATTTAATAAGGGTGATTACTCCAAGGCATTGGATGTCTTTGAGGAATTTTTAAAAAGTTATCCCGGAGATAATTCTGTTTTGCAAGACGCAAAATTTATGCGCGCCGAATCACTTTTTAATTTAAAGCGTTATGATGAAGCTATGTCTAAATTTAGCGAATTCTTAGATGAATTCCCTGTAAGCAAGTATTCCGTTCAATGCTACCTCCGGGAAGGAGATATATTTTACAATCTGACTCAATATGAAAAAGCAGAATTATCTTATAATAAGGTGCTCTCTACGCAGCCTAAGACACACTTTGCTATGTATGCAACTTACGGAATTGCTCAGTCATATTTTAAGCAAAAAAGATATGATGAGGCATTACAATATTATGAAAACGTTAAGGAACATTTTTATAAAGAACCTATTGCTATCTCTGCTTTATTTCTTATGGCAAGATGCCTGGATAATATGGAAAAATACGAAGAATCCCTTACTATTTATAACGAAATTATCCTTAAATATCAAGAAAGCGATTTTATTGACGATGCGTATTTCTGGAAGGCAAATTGTTACTTTGAAATGAAAAAATATGAGGATAGTATAGCCGTTTATAACGAAGCCATGATAAAATTTCCAAATAGCGACCTGATAGACGATATGTACTATAATATGGCATGGTCATATTTAAAACTTAAAGATTACAAAGAAGCGCTAAACTCTTTTGAAGCGGTTTTGAATAAATCTAGCGATGAACTTCTTAAGATCGGGGCGCTCTGCAGAAAAGGGGACATCTACCTCGAAATGCAAAATTTAGGTGACGCGGTTGCTACTTACGACCGCGTTTTGAATGAATATTCGTCTAATCCATATAGCGATTACGCTCAGTACCAGCTTGGTATTGCACTTTCTAGGCAGAATAGGATAGATAGCGCTATACTTGCTTTTTCCACCCTTATCTCAAACTTCCCTAACAGCAAATTAAAGGTTGATTCCCATTTTCAATTGGGGCAGCTTCATCTCAATAAAGGTAGTATAATTCAGGCTAAATCGGAATTTAATAAGATAATCGCAGACTTTCCAGAAAACCCTCTAAAAAAAGAGGCAATTTTTGCAAACGGTATATGCCTATATAATGAAAAGAAATTCCCGGAAGCAATTAAATCATTCAAACAATTGATACGAGATTACTCCAAAGATCCTATTGTAACTAAAACTCGCTATCAGTTGATATATTGCTATATTCAAACAGGGCTAGAAAAAGAGGCGTTGGCTGAACTTAAGGAGATGCTAGCCGAAAATTCAAAAGATAGCATATGCGCGGAAACGTATTTTTTATTAGGCGAGTATTTTCTTAGTATTAATAAATTCGACAGGGCTGATGAATACTTTTCTAAGCTTATCTTGGGTTTTCCCGATCACGAACTTATTGATAAAGCTATATACTGGAGCGGTATCAGTCTTTATAAAGCAAACGAACTTGACGCTGCAATAAAAAAGTTTGAGAATGTTTATCATAGCTATCCAAAGAGTATTTTTGCAGTTGATGCTATGATAAAGTCCGGTGAAATACTGACGCTGAAAAGGAAGTGGGAATCTGCCATGGAGAGATTTGATGATGTTATAACAAAATTTCCAAACACAAATTTTATGATGCTAGCATACAAAAAAAAGGCTGAAATATTAAAATCAAAAGGTGAATTAAATTCAGCTATTGAATACTTCCATAAGTCTCTGGGTCAGTTAGGTACAGATATAGACGCGGAGATTCAATTCATGATAGGTGAATGTTACGAAGATAGTAATAATTACAACGAAGCCCTAAAGGAGTACTTAAGGGTTTCCTATTTATACCCACAGTCTAATTATTGGATGATAAAATCAATATTTAGATCTGCTAATATTTTTGAACGGCTTGAAAAGTGGGATGAGGCGAAAAAGCTTTATGAAAAACTTATAGCCTTGAATATTGACGAGTCAAAATACGCTAAGGAGAGACTAGAGTGGATAAAATCCAGAGTGGAAAAATCAAATCCAATTTAAAAGGGAGGTTTGTATGTTTGAAATGATACAGAAGGGCGGACCTGTAATGTACCCTATAATACTTTGTTCAATACTTTCGTTTGCAATAATAATTGAAAGGCTCTACCATCTTTATACAGCTAAAATTGACACAAAAAAATTTATGACAAGTATTATAAATACTCTAAAGAAAAATAGAATAATGGAAGCAATTGATATATGTGATAAAACTCCCGGGCCTACTGCTCGCATACTTAAGGCTGGAATATTAAAACATGATCGTACGCGTCAAGAAATACGGGAGTCTATTGAGGATGCAGGTATGCATGAAGTGCCAAGGCTTGAAAAAAATCTGAATGCGCTCGCCACCATAGCCCATATCTCTCCGCTACTCGGATTACTAGGAACAGTTACAGGTATGCTCAGATGCTTTCAAATAATACAGCAAAAGGCTACCACTTTAAATCCTGTAAACCCCGGCGACCTGGCAGGAGGCATATGGGAGGCTTTGATTACTACTGTAGCCGGACTTATTGTTGCCATACCAACATACGTAGCATATAACTACCTTGTTAACCAAGCTGATAATCTAGTTTTAGATATGGAAACAGCTGCAACTGAACTGATAAATATACTTTCCCAAAGGAGAGAAGAACGTGAGGTTTAAAAAACATTTAGAGATAGAAAAAGGCCTTAAACAAATAGATATAGCCCCTTTGATCGATGTGGTTTTTCAGCTTCTAATTTTCTTTATGCTTACTTCAAGTTTCATCTTTCAGCCTGGAATAAAATTAAATCTTCCAAAAACAGTAACATCTGAGATTATAAAAGATAAGAATATTGTCATATCAGTCACCGCTGAAAACCTTATATACCTGAATAATAGACCAATCACCACCAGAGAACTCGCGAATGAACTAAAAACTGCGGCAAAAGAAAATAAGCCCCTACTGATAAATGCCGATAGGAAGTCATCTCTCGGAAGGGTTGTTGAAATTTGGGATTTATGTCGTACACAGGGCATTTCTCAGGTAAATATTGCAACAAATCAAGAGGCACCTTCAAGGTAAAATGGTTATAAATCGACCTTTTTTATCCGCTTTAGTTTTTTCAGTCTTATGGCATATCATATGGATAATATCTATAAATGTGGTGGTGCTTCCTAGCAATTTTCTTTTCATAAAAAACACTGATGTCTCATTTCTTGGCTCTTTTTTAAATGAGATCTTCGTTGAAAGATTAGAGCTAAAAGAGGCAGACCTTCAATTTAGCAAAAAACTTAAACCTAGCTATATGCTTGAAACTCCAAAAATTGAAGAGGCTGTCATTCCTCCGGAGATCAGTCTCCCTAGCTATAAAGACATAATCAACGAAAAAGATTTTTTTACTGACACAAACCCATTTATAAAAAAGGTCAATCCCGAATATGCATTTATCAGTGATAATATACCCGCACAAACTGAAAATAACCTTATTGGCGGTGACGCTGGCTTAAGATTACTTACAGCAAAGCAGCCTTTTCCTATATATTCATCAATAAATAAAAATTTTAAGGGAGTTTTTGATGTGGATATCGAGTTTCTTGTAACGCCCGACGGAGAAGTTTATTTTCCGAAAGTTATGTATTCATCGGGTTATTTTGATATAGACCAACTGGCAATCGGCTATACAAGGCATCTTAAATTTAATCCCTTATCTCTAAACCAAAAACAAATAGATCAAAAAGGACTTATAAAAGTTGTAATTTCTCCGGATAGATAAATGATAAAACTTGATATATCCACCTTTGTTTCATTACATATACTCGTCTCTGTAATTGCTGTTCTTATATTTTGGATATTTTTTGAGATTAGAGCAAAGATTAACGGCATATGCCCTGATGATAAATATATTTGGAGATGTAATATATGTTTAAATATATATGTGGACAGCCTTAGTGACGACATATCGACATGTCCCAATTGTGGTAGTTATATAACAAGAGAGCAAAATAAAAAATAAAAGGAGGCTATAAATGTCGCAACACTCAAGTCTGCGCGCAAGCAGTAAAACTAAAAGACACAGAAGCGTATTTAAAAGATATGAGAGGATAAAAATACTCAAAAAAGAGGGCAGGCTTAAAGATGAGGATTCAATATTTGGGCTGCCAAAAGTAAAGTCTATAAAAATCAAGATTAAAAAGGAGAAGGTTGATAAGGAAGCGGCTACACCTCAGGTGCAACAAACACAAGCTCCAGAGGCACAAACAGACACTCATAAGAAAGAATATCCCAAAAAGTGAAAAACATTTTTTTATCGGCTATACTGATTTTTTTGATGTCGGCAAATGTAAGAGCTGAGGAAGCTAAGTCTTTTGCCGGCGAGATAACGGCTGACAGGGTTAATGTCAGATCTGGCCCCCATTTAAACTTTGAGATAATATACACATGTAACCGTGGAGATAAAATAATTATTATTGGCGAGCAATATGATTGGTATAAAATAAAGCTTCCGGAGAGTGCTATTTTATATATAAGTAAGGAATTTATTGACAATAAAAATAACACTTTTATAGTTAAAGCGGATGATGTAAATATAAGGGCTGGAACAGGGTTAGAATATAACATAGTAGGCCAGTTATTAAAGGGAGATAAAATCGATATTATTACTGAGACTGGCGCATGGTATGGAATTAAAGCACCTAAAGGTTGTTTTGGATGGATCTATAAAAAATATATCAAATTTTATGCCACAGTCGATCAGTATGAGCTTGAATTAAAGCGCAAGGAAGCCGCAAGTGAAAATTATACTAAACTTGTAACTAATTATGCTCAAGAATTAAAAAAAGATTTTACTTATATGAGATTAGACGTTATTCGTGCTGATTTTGAAAAATTTATACTAAGTTATCCAGATTCACCCGAGGCAAGATTATCCCAGGAAAAAATAGATAAGATAAATTTGAAATCGGCAGAGATAGAGAATATGAAAGCGAAGGCAATGCTGAAAGAGGCAGAACAGGAATTTAAGTCAGCAAAAAAGATTCTGGATGAAAAGATTGCCCTTATACAACAAATTGAAGTTGCAAAAGACACTCCCAAAAAAGAGGAGCCTATTGCAAGGGGCATTATAAGAGATGTGGGCATTATCCTAAACCGGCCTGCAAGATATAAACTGTGCGAGGGCAATAACATCTTGTATTATCTTAAATCGGAACGAGTTAATCTTAATAAATTTATCAACAGAAATGTAAAAGTATGGGGAGAGGCGATACCTCTGCCTGGATCTAGCAAAAAATTTATTCTGGTAACCTCAGTTGAAGAAATAGACTAACAATAGGCATCTTATTTTTAGTAGCAAGTCTTACGCTTATGACTAAAAATATCTATTTTAACCAATAATATTAGTAGCCTGTAATAATGAGCGAATGTTTAGAAAGTTAGCTTTAACTTATTCTATTTCTTTGTTTTTTCTTTGGCTTTTGGGATGCTCAACTGCATATAACGCTGAGAGGCACAAAGAAGAAACAATTTTAATTGGCACCGATAAAGAAGTAAAAATAGGAGAAAATATTTCTGAAGGGGTTAAAAGAAAATTTAAATTTTCTAATGACCCTGAGGTTAATAAAAGGGTTTTTAATATCGGGCAAAAGATTGCGAATGTCTGCGAAAGAAAAGAGGTGTATTTTCAGTTTTTTGTTTTGGAGGAGGAGGAGGTAAATGCCTTTTCTTTGCCTGGTGGGTTTATTTATGTAAACAGCGGGCTAGTAAAAAAAGTAAAAAATGATGATGAGTTAGCCGCAGTCTTAGCGCACGAAGCGGCACATGTAGCACAGCGTCATGCAATTAAAAGACTTGAGAATTCACTGGGGTATTCTGCATTGAGGCTTTTAACGTTAAATGTTCCTCAGGATGAACTTACAAGAAGAAAGTCCGATATTGCTTTTATGCAACTTATTCTGTCATACTCAAGGGAGGATGAAATTGAAGCAGACTCTCTCTCGGTACAATACTTGAGATCAGCAGAATTTGATCCATCTGCAATATTGAGCTTTCTTACAACCTTAAAGGATATACAGATGAAAGAATCCATTAAACCCAAGATCCATTTTAGAACACATCCTTATATATCCGAGAGAATAGCCTCGGTAAAAAATGCACTCTATGGCAGACGGGATTTTAATGACTATATAAATATAATGGAAAATTAGGAGGTCAAATGCTATTTAAATTATTTAGAAAAAAATCTTCTAAAGATAGGGAAACGCAGGATGTCAAAAAAGGTACAACAAAATCACAAATGAAGAAAAAGACCTCTAAAAAAGAGGTCGGCAGGATTACTCATTATTTCCCAAAAGTAAAGGTGGGTGTAGTTAAAATTACGAACGGCTATCTTAAGGCGGGAGACCTCATTTATATTAAAGGACACACGACTGATTTTAAACAAAAGGTTACCTCTATTGAGATAGATAACAAACCTGTTTTGAAAGTACAGAAACCAAAAGAGGCTGGTATATTGGTTAAGTCTAGAGTCCGTATAAAAGATAAAGTTTATAAATTACCCGCAACATAAGGAAAAATAGCGGAGGAGCAATGAATAAGAAAAAAGTAAGAAATGATTTTACCTCAGAAGATCCCTGGAGAATTTTTAGGATAATGTCTGAGTTCGTTGAAGGTTTTGATGTGCTCTCAAAAATCGGGCCTGCGGTATCTATATTCGGATCAGCGCGTACTAAAAAAAATGACAAATATTATATGCTAGCTCAACAAATTGCTGAAGGGTTATCAAGAGAAGGTTTCGCCGTGATTACAGGGGCAGGCCCCGGCATAATGGAAGCTGCCAATAAAGGCGCTGTTAGGTTAAAGGGTAAATCAATCGGACTTAATATTCAGGCTCCTATAGTGCAGAAGCAGAATAAATACGTAGAAACCCCGTTAGAATTTAGATATTTTTTCTGCAGAAAAGTGATGTTTGTAAAATACAGCAATGCCTTTATAATCATGCCGGGCGGATTCGGAACATTGGACGAATTATTCGAGGCGATAACTCTTATACAGACAGAAAGGATAAAGTTATTCCCTGTCATATTGGTGGGCAAGAAATACTGGGCAGGACTTATAAATTGGATTAGAACAGTTATGTTAAAGGAGGGGTGCATATCTAAGGAAGATTTAAAGCTATTCAGGGTAGCCGACAGCCCAAAAGAGATAGTGTCAATTATCAAGGATTATTACAGTAATAAAAATAGGTAACCAAAAACTAGAATATAGTTGAAAAAAGAACCGAATGTGATAGTATTGAACAAGAAAAAACTAACAATTTGAAAAAAATTCTATTTTTTAATATGGCCACATTCAACAGTGAAGTGCAACACTTGAGCCCAAAACTTCATTCGGCGTATGGTAATTAAGACACTTTTTTGGGCGATTGTTTATTAGATTTTCGA
>JAGVOB010000078.1 GCA_020052955.1 Candidatus Omnitrophota bacterium
CTTGCTTTGTAGCTTCTCTTCACAGTAGGAAAGGCGGGCCTCTGTTTAAAATTTAAACAATAACATAACACAGCAAATACTCTGCGTCAACAGGAATTGATGGAAGGGTTAGACTCAGGATAAATTGTGAGACAGGATAGAGAGGAAATTTTGAAAGATTAGGTCTCTCTGGGGTTCAAACTCGGCCTTTATTTTGTTGTATCCGGAGAGGATGCGAAAATAGTTTCTTTTTGACTTGTCCGCGTAATAATCAATCCACTCCCTTGCCATATCGGGTGTAATTTCTATATGGAATTGAAATCCGTAGGCACTGCCTATTCTAAATGCCTGGTTTATCGTATAACTCTTAGCAAGTAAAACACCTTTTTTGGGCACATCAAATGTATCCTCGTGCCACTGAAAAACATCTAAACTGTTTTTAATCCCTTTGAGCATTATATCTTTTTTTGCTTTTTCTTTGAGATTTACTTTGTGCCAGCCAAGTTCTTTATAAGGGGCTTTATATACCTTCGCTCCCGCTACCTTTGCAATAAGCTGAGCCCCAAGGCATATACCGAGAACGGGGATTTTTGTATCTATCAGGTCTTTTATAAAAGAAGTCTCCCATTTTAAAAAAGGGTATTTATCTTCCTCATATACGTTCATCGGCCCGCCGAGAATAACCACCCCAAACAGTTCTTCAAAATTTATAGACAGTAGATACAAATCTTCTTTGTGTATTTCAATGGTAGAGGTGGCTATGCCATTCTGTTTAAGAAATTCCTCAAGTGTTCCTCCGCCTTCTATATCAATATGCTTTATAAACAAAACCTTTTTCATTATCTGTTATAGACAAATTGAAAAAGCCTGCTATGCTACAACTATGCACATAAACAGGCTTTTTCGTAATCGTTTAAATTCATAACTTATAATTTGTAACTCATAACTATGTTCTATATATCGAAGTATAGGTAAAACTCATACGGATGCGGGCGCATTCTGACCGCGTCAATTTCTTTCTTTCTCTTATACTCAAGCCAGATATCCAGAACGTCCTGTGTAAATACCCCGCCCTTTAGTAAATATGCATTATCTTTTTCCAATTCATTCAAGGCTGTGTAAAGTGACCCGGGAACTGTCGGTACCTTCTTAAGTTCCTCCTCGCTCATTTCAAACAGGTCCTTATCCAAAGGTTCGCCCGGGTCTATCTTGTTTTGTATTCCGTCAAGGCCTGCCATAAGCATTGCGCTAAAAGCCAGGTAACCATTACAGGACGGGTCAGGCGGACGAAACTCTATCCTCTTTGATCTTGGGCTATCCGAATACATCGGTATTCTTACAGCTGCTGAGCGGTTGCGCGCAGAATAGACCAAGTTTACCGGCGCTTCATACCCCGGCACAAGCCTCTTATATGAGTTTGTGGTTGGTGCGCAGAATGCCATCAGGCTTTTTGCATGCTTCAGGAGTCCTCCTATATAATATATAGCTGTCTGGCTTAAGAGGGCATATCCTTTTTTATCATAAAAAAGGTTTACGCCATTCTTCCAGAGGCTCTGATGGCAGTGCATACCCGAACCGTTATCCGCAAAGAGTGGTTTTGGCATAAAAGTGGCCACCATATTGTTTCTATTAGCCATATTTTTAATGATATACTTGTAAAGTAGGAGATTATCTCCCATCTTGGTGAGGGTATCAAATTTCATATCTATTTCACATTGCCCGGCGGTGGCAACCTCATGATGGTGCACCTCTATATTAATGCCTGCCTCTTTCATAGTCAGAATCATTTTGCTTCTTAAATCCTGCAGGGAATCGTGTGGCGGTACCGGGAAATATCCTTCCTTAAAGCGTATTTTATAGCCCAGGTTTGGATTTTCTTCTCTGCCTGTATTCCAATCGCCTTCATTAGAATCTATAAAATAATATCCCGAGTTTTCCGTCTGGTCAAAACGGATATTATTAAAAATAAAGAACTCTGCTTCTGGCCCAAAATAAACTGTATCAGCAATGCCTGAATCCTTAAGATATTTTTCAGCCTTTTTGGAAATATACCTTGGATCCCTGCTATACGCCTTCCTGGTCAATGGATCATAAATATCACAAATCATGCTTAAGGTAGGCACCTCGCACACCGGGTCTACAATAGCCGTTAAGGGATCGGGTATAAGTATCATATCCGACTCCTGAATTTTCTGGAAACCTCGTATAGATGAGCCATCAAATCCTATGCCATCCACCCATATTGAACGGGTAAGGTCAGGCATATCCTTTAATTCCGATGCAGGTATGGAAAAGTGCTGCCACAACCCGGGGAGATCATTGAATTTCAAATCAATAATCTTAATGCCTTTTTCCTTTATTAAACTCAAAACATCCCTTGCCGATTTTTCATCGAAGGAACCGTTGACAAGCGGATTCTTGGTTTTTACTTCCTGCTGAACTTTTCCTGTTTTTTTTGCCATTTAACCTACCCCCTTTAAAAAATAAGGCGTTCTTTTTAAAAGAACGCCTATGTTCTGTTTTGTTTTATTTTGCCTAACTTAGCACTACAATGTGCCTAATTTTCAGGCATATATAATAGAAAGTAAAAAAATAACTACCTTGGTAACTGCTTTTTACTTTTCTTTTTTCCTCCTTTTGACTATCTTAACTTTCATCTTATCCTTCCCGGGACTAATAGCAATATTCCAGACACTTGCTATTTGGTCTAAAAAACTGCCCGTAATCGTTGGTTTCAAAGTGCCGCCTCGCCCTTTTCCTGCGTGCGTATCCGTATAGCATCCTCCACCGGAGATATGAATATCTTTCCGTCTCCTATCTCTCCTGTTTTGGCGGAATCAATTATTGTCTTAACGATATTTGGAACTTCAGAATCCTTCGCTATTATTTCAATACGTATCTTTGGCAGTAGTTCAACCCTGTATTTCTCTCCTCGCCACTGCTGAACTACGCCCTTTTGCTTGCCATGGCCTTCTATCTCGGATATCATAAGCCCGGAATAACCTACTTTATCAAGTGCGCGCCTTACCTGCTCAAGCCTTTCAGGCCTGATTATTGCTTCTATCCTTTTCATAATATCCTCCCCTGAAAACTATTTCTGTTTTATACCCAGAAAAGTGTAAGATGGTTTTCTTATTAAAAACTCTGGATACGCACTGTTACCATGCTCGCCGATATCTAATCCCTCTATTTCCTCGTGTAGGCCCACCCTAAGGCCCATTGTGGCCTTTATTATTGCCCAGAATATTAAAGAACTCAAAAATACATACACAGCACAGGATAGCACTCCCGCTAATTGCGCCATAAGTAATTTTGTTCCGCCGCCAAAGAAAAGTCCGTTTCCCGTGGCTGTTCCGGTTATGCCATCCTGCGCAAATAATCCGACACAAATTGTTCCAAACACACCGTTTACTAAGTGGACGGATAAAGCACCTACGGGGTCATCAAGTTTTAATCTATCAAAACCTATAACTGCCAAAACAACCAGTATTCCTGCAATCAAGCCGATAATGATAGAACTGCCGACGCTCACATAAGCACAGCCAGCAGTAATTGCAACCAGGCCGGCCAAACAGCCGTTTAGCGTCATACCAAGGTCGGGCTTTCCCAGAAGTATCCATGATAGAATTGTTGAACTTAATACCGCTATTGCTGCTGCTATATTCGTGGTTACCACTACATGGGAAATTGCATTTGGATCTGCCGCCATAGTTGAGCCGGGGTTAAATCCAAACCAGCCAAGCCAGAGTACAAAGGTACCGATGGTAGCAATTGATAAATTATGGCCGGGTATAGGATTAATACCTCCGCCACCGTTATATTTACCAAACCGCGGGCCTAACATTATAACTCCTGCCAGGGCTGCCCATCCTCCGATTGAATGAACTACAGTTGAACCTGCAAAATCATACATACCGAGTTTAGCGAGCCATCCGCCGCCCCATATCCAGTGCCCGACTATGGGGTAAATGAACATCGTCATGGCAAAGGAAAAGAATATAAATGATTTATACTTTATTCTCTCCGCTACTGCGCCTGACACAATGGTTGCAGCGGTTCCTGCAAAAACAAGTTGAAAGAAAAACTTTGCTAAAAGAGGTACACCTGTCCAGGACATTGCCGAATAAACACCTTTGTATGCCTCTCCGGTTGCGGGGGAGTTGTCTAAGCCTGTTAAAAACCATAGGCCTTTTAACCCTATAAAAGGGCTGCCGTCCCCGAACATAAACCCCCAACCTAAAAGTAGAAAACCCAGCGAAGAAACTGCGAAAACAATAAAATTTTTGGACAATATATTTACACAATTTTTTGCGCGGGCAAAACCTGCCTCTACCATAGCAAAACCAAGATTCATAAAGAAAACAAGCATTGCTGTTATCAAAACCCACATCGTATCTAAAACAACTTTTGGATCCATCTATACCATCCCCCTTTCTTCTGTTTTATTCAATTGTTTACCCAATTGAGAAAAATCGAACAAATTTACAGGGACAGCCCATTCTTGGACCGTCCCTGTATACTTACTGTATACCGAGTCTTTGTCTTACTATACCCGCATAAAGCTTATTGATACGATTAGTTTTCAACCAACGTTCTAAAGTAGCCACCTGAATATCTATTTTTTTAGAAAGGTCATAAAGCGTATAGCCATTTTCCTCTTTTATTTGCCTAATCTTTTCAATTAACTCCTTGTCTATCATTTAGATTGCGCTATCCCCTTTTTCGCCAGTACGTATACGCAGAACATTTTCAACTGAATAAACAAAAATCTTTCCATCGCCAATTTTTCCAGTTTTGGCAGCCTCGCTTATCGCCTTAGTAATGCGCTCTACATCCTGGTCCTTAAGCACAATCTCTATCTTTACCTTTGCTAGAAGTCCTACTTTATATTTCCTACCCCGCCACTGCTGTGTCAGGCCTTTTTGTTTACCGTGGCCCTCAATTTCCGTAATCATTAAACCTGGAGAGTCAACCTTTTCTAAGGCCTGACGCACTGATTCCAGCATCTCCGGCCTAACTATTGCCTCAATCTTCTTCATCTTAAAATTCCTCCTTCAATTTATTTCAACAGAAATTAACCAATTGTGAACACCTCTCTGGAAATAGGTGTTTCTGAATGCTTATCTAACTTTACTCCTGTATAACCCGGAACTCCCATCTCGGGAATATCCAAACCTGTAATTTCTGCTTCTGGTTCCACGCGATTGCCTACTATAAGATCTATCAATTTAAAGACAATAATTGAAATTAATCCTACATAGATGAAGTTCGAAATTATCCCAATGCACTGGGCAATAAACTGCGAAGTGCCCCCATAGAATAATCCTTTAACAGTCCCTGCTACGCCATTCCAGCCATCGCCATAAGTGCCGTCGGCAAAAAGACCTAAGGCAAGACAACCCCAGGCTCCATTAACACCATGCACTGATATAGCGCCCACAGGATCATCAAGTTTAAGCTTACCTTCAATAAAATAGACCGCCTCTACTACTAACACTCCAGCCACAAGGCCAATAATACAGGCACTAATGGAATTAACAAATGCACAAGGAGCAGTAATAGCTACAAGCCCTGCCAACATACCATTGCACATCATACTGGGGTCTGGTTTTTTAGTGCGCACCAACCACATCCATAATGTAGCAGCCAATGCACCTGTTGCAGATGCCAACATAGTATTAGTAGCAATAACGCCAATACGTAAGTCTGTCCCCGCCAAAGTAGAGCCAGCATTAAAACCAAACCAACCAAAAGCCAGAATAAAGGTTCCAATCACTGCCATGGGAATATTATGCCCAGGTATAGGATTGGGACTGCCATCGCGATTGAATTTACCTAAACGCGGACCTAACAGCCAGGCCCCTACCAGAGCAATTACACCTCCGGTCATATGCACTACTGAGGAACCGGCAAAATCTACATGACCGTGACCCAGACCAAAATTCTGGCCCAACATAGCTAACCAACCACCGCCCCAGACCCAGTTGCCAAAAATTGGATAGATTACTGTTCCTACAAACCAAGCATAGATAAAGAAAGAAAGGAACTTCCAGCGTTCAGCTAAAGCCCCCGTGGGAATAGTGGCTGTGGTATCCATAAAGACCATCTGAAAAAGAAACAGTGTGAATACCGCCGCATCATAAGCTGAACCAGAAAGGAAAAATCCTTTTAGCCCAAATAATCCGAAAGGTTTACCAAAAAGACTGATCGTAAATTCGTGATTCAATCCTGCATAACCACCCATCGTACCTATAGCCCCTAACCCTCCAAACATAAAGGCAAAACCACAAATATAAAATGCCAGCATGCCTAAAGGATAAACCATAAAGTTCATCGCCATGGTATGGGCAACGTTTTTTGCCCGTGTAAAACCGGTCTCTACCATGGCAAAACCTGGCTGCATAAACATAACCAGAAAACCAGCCAGTAATGTCCAGACAAAGTTTATAGCTACCCTATTGTGTCCGGCAACTTGTGCCACCTCCTCAAGTGTAGGACTGCCTGGGCTTTTAGCCGGGACATCCATAATCGTACCAGTGCTTGAACCAGAGGGATCTGGCTCCAAACCAGCCATCACGGGTGTTGAGAAAAAACTCACAGCTAAAATCATACTAACTAATAAAACAAAGATCCATTTCATTTTTCAGCCTCCCTCCAACCCTTTTCTGTATCCCGCATCTTTATTTACCCCGCCATACTTGATTAAATCTCAAAAAGATTTAATCAGGCGGCCCTTCGGGCAGATTTTGCCATGAGAAATTCGTAGAATTTCCAGGACTTAAGTCCCTGAAATTGCCTTACAATTTCTAGGGGCACGCCTGCCCCGCAGCTGGCGGGGCGAGCAGGCAAAATCTGGGTTAAAAATCAATATCCAACTGCACTGTTACCGTGTCTGCTAAATTACGGTTATTATAAATGTCGTAACCAAATATAACCGAAGTGTTGTCAGAGAATTTCCATGAAAAACCAAGGTTAGTTGAACCGTATGCGCTGTCGCTGCCCTGATAATCTACCGCTACCCAGAGTTTATCGGAAATCTCAGTCATATTTCTTTCCCAGCATGCCAGAATTCCGTCGTTATCCTTATTGCCGTTTGCGTCAAGCAATAATTTTGAATCTCCCTTAAAATACCCTAAAGAGAGCTTACCTAAAATAAAATCTCCTAAATTGATAGTCTTGCCTGCCTTGCCATAAACAACATTGTAATCAGTCCTGTCATTTTTTGTCCCTACATCATATATTCCCACCGCTAAAGCAGGAAAATATTCACCGAAAGCCTTTTCAGGAATGCCTAATTTGGTATTGAAGTATATAGGATAATCATCTAAATCGCCTGTTCCTGTCTTGTGGTCAAAACCTACTTCCATATTTAACTTCTCAAACGGTAATACTCCTATAGTTAGGCCGAGATTTGTTATAGTGTCCGGCCTGTTTTCTGCAGAATCCCTCTCTGACGGGAAATAAAAATCGCTTGTCAGATGCCATTTTTTAAACGCCTGGACATCTGTCGAGGGAGACCAGATGTGGGTGGAAGGAGTAGCAAAAACAAAGGTTGAGGTTGAGGTTAAGAAAAAAAACCCTAAAACCAAACCGCTTATAAACTTTTTCAACTTTTCCATTTTTTCTCTCCTTTTTTAAAATATAGCTTTATTTTTTCGTTCACCTGTGCGTACACGCACACAATCATCCATTGGCAAAACCGCAATCTTGCCATCTCCCATTTTTCCGGCAGAACAGTGCATCAATATTGCAGAAATAATCTTATTTACCTGAGAAGCCTCTGAATAAATTTCTATCTTGGTCTTATGCACAAAAAGGAAACTATCCGGCCTTGTCCTTTCAATTCCAAAACCACGCACCTCACTAACTGTCATTCCGCCAATACCAACCTCTTTTAAGGCATCAACCACATCTCTTAGCTTCTCAGAACGGATTATACACTCAACCTTTTTCATCTCTTTTGTCCTCATTTTCTCTCCACACTCAAATAAAAAAGCGTCCATTTCTTTTGGACGCCTGTGTCGTTAAACTTTATCGTCTTACCTTGCGATACTAAAAAAATTGGCGTTCAATCGCTTGAACGCCATTGTATTTTTGACAACCCTGTCTTATACAGAATGCTGTTATCCTACAAGAAAGCTAAACATCATTCGGCACACTTAATAAAGTAAAAATCCTCTTATCTTGGTAACTACGCTTTAATAGATTTTAGAATTTTTTTATCTAAGAAATAAACCGAAAATCAATCCTGCTATAACTGTAAAAATGGGGCTGATTTTAAAAACATACGTCACCAGAATTACAACAACGGCAATCAATGCGCTTGTTATGTCAGGTATAGAGGTTTTAAATAACTTCATAATTGCCACAGTAATAAATCCTATAGCCATTGGCCTGATAACCTTGAGAAGATTCTGGATAATGGGGAAATTTTTGAATTGAGCATAATTTAACGCAATGATATAAAGGGTGATGAATGGAATAATAATAAGGCCTAAGGTTGCAAATATCGCCCCCCTTAGCCCAGCGGTTCTCGTACCGACAAACGTCGCCAGATTAATCATGATGGGGCCGGGAGTAATTTCAGATATAGCAACCAAATCAGTGAACTCTTGCAGAGTTAACCAGTGATAAGTATCGACGACATATCGTTGGGCTAAAACCAGCATAGAATAACCACTGCCGATAGTAAATAAACCTACTTTGAGAAAGACTATAAATAGTCTGATAACTACCATGCAATCTTCCTATTCAAACCGCAATGCTCTTAATCCAGTCCTTAATCTTTTGCTCTATTTCATAACGTATTCTTCGAAATATTACAATTCTCTCATCTTCACTTCCTTGCGCTTCTGCCGGATCCCCTAAATCCCAGTGTATTTTTTCATATTGACCGTGGAATACAGGACAGGTTTGCCGGGCATTATCACAGACAGTGACAATGTAATCAAATTGCTGTCCCAAAAATTCATTAATTGATTTTGTTCTTTGCCTTGAGATATCAATCCCTATCTCGTTCATTGCTTTAATGGCTAAAGGATTAATAGAGGTAGGATTTATACCTGCGCTAAAAACCTCAAATTTGTCGCTGGCCAAATGCCTTAACAATCCCTCTGCCATTTGGCTTCGAGCAGAATTACCTGTGCATAAAAATAAAATTTTATTTTTCATAGCCCCAAAAATTTTATTGCACCGCCGCAGAGAAAAATTACCAAGCCGGCCAGCGCATGAGAGTATCTCTCAAGATTGCGCACTGGCAATCTTGATAATCCGAAATACGCGGATAAAACAATACACAGCATAGTTGAGATTGTTGTTAAGGCGAAAATAGACGAGATAGTAACTACCGCCATCATATTATGCTTGGCTGCCGGGTATATTATAAGAGGAATCAACGGCTCGCATGGCCCAAATACAAAGACTATAAACAAAACCCATGGCGTTAAATTAACCTCTTGGCGGTAATGAACATGCGAATGCTCCATGGTATGGGAGTGGGAATGCGAATGGCTATTTTCTTCTAAATGCGGATGTGAATGTATATGGGGCTTCCAGCGAATTGCCCTATGAATCCCCCAGATAAAGTAGGTAAAACCAAATATTATAAGAAGCCATGCGGCCCATTCACCGCGCGAGGATTCAATAGCCTCCAGTTTAAAGACAGCTACCCCTAAAAAAATGCCAATAAATCCTAAAATTATAGAGCTCAGTATGTGGCCTATTCCGCACAGGAAAGTAATGATAGCCGTCTTAAGTGCGCTCCATCTTCTTGCTTTAGCTAAAACAATAAACGGCAGGTAGTGATCGGGGCCTGATATGGTATGAATAAACCCTATCGATGCGGCTGTGCCTGCTAAGATAACAATTTCATTTGACATAGCTTATCCTTAAATACGGCCACAATTGAATTTTAACATATTTATGGCCGCATTTACCCTGTGGTTCGACTTCGCTCACCATCCCGAGTAAAATTGAGGGAAGGGTCTCCTTTTCTATGCAAGTGTATAATATTAACACTCAAAAAGGAAACGTGCAAGGTTTTTTAAGAAACGCTGATGCGATAACGGGGCTTAATTTGTCAAATGCCTGTATTTAACGCCTATATTTCTTTGTATCTTGACAACCCGAACATGTGATATATTAAGCCTATCGCCTATCTCTCTTGTCGTATATCCCTTAAGACACAGAAAAAATACCTCTTTTTCTCTCGGTGTTAAACCATTTGAGCCTATCTCCTCTACCAACACCTTTGCTGAAATGCGCTCAAGGCTAACCTTTAAGGCGGTTCTTTTGTCCGGGATTATCTCTTTAAGGGTTTCGTCTTCATCTCCAATGGGCATGTCAAGGCTTTGGGGGATAACCTTGGCCTGATTTTTCCTTAAGAAATTTTTAAGGTGGAACCAACTGCTCTTTAATAGATAGCTGTCATTTTTTCCCTCTATCTTATTCAACCGGAATAAGTCCCAGAGATGGCAATATGCCTCTTGCGCAAGATCCTCTGAATCAAAAGAAGTATAGCTTTTACTTAGATGGCTTGCCATTTTCTTAATTGAAGACCTATATTTATCCAAAAATTCTTCAAATTTCATTTTAATACTCGCTTTCTGCCCAAAATAAAAAGGGCACTCAATATTTCTCTGAACGCCCTCGTTCGAATGCACAAATACTTTGTGCTAATGAATCTCCTCGGGCTAAAGCCCAAGGTTTCCTGAATGATCCCGTTTCGTTTGCCATCTCAAAAATCTCTTCGATATTTTTGAGATACTCTGCGGGATAATCCAGCGGGATAGTCCTTACTAATACCTCTTAAGGAAGGGACTAATCTTACGCATTCTGCGTTTCGATTAAAATTCCGGTAAGATTACTCTATCTTCCCCAGTCTCGAGGATATCTAAAATCCTGCTCTATCGTCCTCTCTGATAACTTCGCTATAAGCGGAAGCTTCCTCTTATACTGTGCCCTTTGTATCCTCCTGTAAACATTTTCTATAAAATCTTTTTTATACCCAACCTTGATTAATTCTTTATCGCTAAGGCGTTTATCTATCATAAGATATAATAGCTTATCTGCTTCATTATATGTGAATCCCAGCTCTTTTTCATCCTCCTGGCCAATCCAGAGGTCGGCTGTAGGTGGCTTTTTTATTATCCTATCAGGAACGCCTAAATGACTTGAAAGCTGCCTCACCTGAGTTTTGTAAAGATCCCCTATCGGATTTATCGCGCAGGCCATATCGCCATATATCGTTCCATAGCCCAATAACAGTTCCGTTTTATTGCTTGTTCCTATTACCAAAGCTTCGTATTTAACGGAGAAGTCATAGAGTATTGACATCCTTTCTCTCGCCATTTTATTCCCGCGTCTTATCTGCGAGGCGCCCATAAAATTTTTAAAGTAGCTGTCTATCTGCCCCGTTATATCCACTATCTTCTT
The DNA here is from genome assembly GCA_020052955.1 of Candidatus Omnitrophota bacterium. Taxonomy (GTDB): domain Bacteria; phylum Omnitrophota; class Gorgyraeia; order VGKN01; family VGKN01; genus JAGVOB01. The sequence goes on from JAGVOB010000078.1 coordinate 11,413, forward strand.
ATGTATATCAAGCTTTTCTGCCGCCATATTAGCGTCTCTTAAAGACTCTTGGCTGCTTGTCTTATAAGGCATAACTATCGCCCAAACATTCTTAGCGCCCAACGCTTCTTTGGCCAGACATGCAACGCAGGAGGAGTCAATGCCGCCTGAAAGCCCCAAGACTACCTTTTTAAAACCTATCTTCCTCGTCTCATTCTGTATGAATCCAACAAGTATCTCTTTCGTAAGTTTTGTGTTTATCTTAAGTTCTTTCATTCTTTATCGTTTTAAGTTGTGATACAATTCTTTCCAATTCCTTTATAGTAACCTCTGCCTTTTCATCGCGCAATAGCGGAGAAAATATCCTCTCTCTCTTCAATGCATCAAGCGATACCTCACCTGTAATAAGACCTTCTTTAAAATAAGCTCCTTTTACGGCCACCCTGCCGGAAGGCATAACTATCTCAGAACCTCCCCAGAAGTTTACCCCGTCTTCAAAACCTATCCTGTTGGCAAAGATTACGTGCAGGGTGTAAAGCTGCGCATAAACCTTGTTTAGAGTCTCCCATGTGGTTGTTGAACTGAGTTTTTTACCGGCGGTTATACCCCTTGACGGACTTGAAGAAAGAATTATTAAAACTGAGGCGCCGTCCAGAGCCGCTATATAGACACTCGAGGGATGCCATACATCCTCGCAAATAAGCATAGCCATTTTGCAAAACCTGGTCATGAAAGAGCGCACGCTATCTCCGGAAGCAAAATATCTGGCTTCCTCAAACATACCATATGTAGGCAGGTATACTTTTCTATGCACGTGGATAACCTTCCCGTCCTCAAGATAAGCAGAGCTGTTATAATATTTAAAATCCTCGGACTCTTCGATGAAGCCTATGACTAACGAGATATTTTTGCTTTCTTTCTTCAATGCTTCTATTACCGGGCTATCAATACGCAACGCACAATTTGGAACCATGTCCTTTAAAAAATACCCTGTAAGGGATAATTCGGGGAATACCAGAAGAGATACCTTTTTCCCTCTTGCCCTTTTAATGTAATCCCTGTATTTAGAAAGATTTTTAGAAACATCTCCCATCACCACGTCAATCTGCGCAATAGCTATTTTAAAGTTCATAAATCATCCAAAAAAAATGCCTTTCTCACCACTTGGTGAAAAAGGCTGCCTTGCCTAGATATTATCTTTTCTCATATTATTTATACATCAAAACAGATCTTTTGTCAAGTCCTTTTTTTCATGTCATTCGCCATTAAGATCGCCTCTGCCACATCCCTCATGGATTTCCTGTTGTCCATGGCAAACTTTTGAATCTTCCTGAACGCACCATCCTCTGAAAGGCCCTCTTCTCTCATCAATACCCCTTTGGCGCGCTCTATATACTTTCTGGCCTCAAGCTCCTCCTTAACCACCTTTGACTCAACCATAAGCTGTGTGCGGTCAATTACTATCGCCGCCTGATTTGCCACAGCCGTAAGAATGTTTATCTCATTCTTTGTAAAACGGTGCGGCTTAGTTGTGTAAAGATTTATAACTCCTATAACTTTTCCTCCCACCGCCAGCGGAACGCATAATAAGGACTTAAGGCCTTCCTTATTGGCAATATCTTTATATTTATATTCTTTCTCGTTGGTAACGTCGTATATCACCGCAGGCCTGTTTTCCTTTGCAACCTTACCCGATATACCCTCTCCTATCTTAAGCGGAGGCTTTCTGTTATACTCCTCGCATATAGACTGGGTAGCCCTTATCGCAATCTCACCCGTCTTACCGTCAATCAACATCAAAGAACATATCTTCGAACCCATAACCTCCGCCGTAACCGTAACAATAAGCTTCAGTATATCCTCGAGGTATAAATCAGAGGTTATAGCCTTGCTTATCTTAGACAGCGCCTCTATCTGTTCTGAAACGCTTGATTTTGTCTTTGGGGCTTCTTTTGCCATGAATGAATTATAATCTCATAAGCGCCATTTGGTCAATAGGTATTTACAAATACTGCTCTACCCAACTTTCGATCTCCTCAAACACACGCTCTTTTCCTATCTCATTGAGAGGCTCATGATAGAACCCCTCTAATATAATGAGTTTTTTATCCTTGGACTCAATCTTATCAAAAAATTCTTTGCTGGCTCCGGAATCAATTATCCTATCGTCTCCGGACAATAAAAAAAGCAGCGGCATCTTGAAATTTATTATGCTGCTCTTAAGGGCCTCTATTTGTTTTAGCATTTGAAAAAAGAGCCTTACGCTTATCCTGTCATGCACAAGCTTATCTTTCCTGTATGCATCTACAACAGCCTGGTCCTTTGACAGATGCCGTATTTTTATTCCGTTTGAAAATGTAAAAGAAGGTAACACCGCTCGCAGCAAATTCCCAAGTACCAACTTATGGCGGGGTAGCTCCATCTTAAACCTTATAAGAGGATTTATAGAGATTATTCCTTTTGTATCGCCAGGGGGATTCATCCCGCAGAGAAGCGCTAGCAGTCCGCCGAAGCTATGCCCCAAGATAAAAATTTTCTCCGTGGAAAAACTTTTTACGAATTCGTAAAAATCCTTTATATCAGAAACAAAAAGTGAGAAATCTTCTATGTCCCCCCTTTTCCCTTCCGATAGGCCGTGCCCCCTCAAATCAAAACCGCACACGCTATATCCCCTGGACATAAAAGCAGTGCTGACATATTCGTATCTACCTATATGCTCGCCTATCCCATGCACAACCAGAAATACTGCCTTTGCCCTGGCACAAACCCATGACCTGTAGTGCAGCTTTTTCCCGTCAGCTGTTTTAAAAAACCCGTCTCCTTCCAGTTTTTTATTCATAGGGCGTCACAAAAGTGCCTCCCTTGATTACTGTGATTAAAATGCAGATTACAGAGATTATTTACCAACGAGACAATCACTGCAATCTATTTGAAATCGCTGTAATCATAGGCTGGAATGAGTTTCGCGACAGCCTATTTTATTCATATAAGCTGTTCAGCAGATCCTTGTATTTCTCGTTTACAAATTTTCTCTTAACCTTTAGTGTCGGGGTAACCTCCCCAGCCTTGAGGCTAAACTCCCTGTCGATCAGGATAAACTTTTTTATCTTTTCATAACTTGCCAGTGATTCCTGCTTTTTATCTACACGCCTTTTTATAAAATCGTATATCCTGGGTTCATTAATAAGTTCTGACATATTTTTAAATGCGATTTTCTTGTATCTTGCATAGCTTTGAATATTTTTGAATTCCGGAACAACTATGGCTGTCAGGTATTTCTTTCTGTCGCCATAGACCATTACATTGGATATATACCTGTCTGTGCGGATCAGGTTTTCTATATTTTGCGGAGAGACATTCTTTCCTCCGCTTGTTATGATGATGTCTTTTTTCCTGTCTGTTATAACCAGAAACCCATTTTTATCAAACCTGCCTATGTCGCCCGTATGAAACCAGCCATTCTTTATTACTCTTCTTGTTTCCCTGGATTTATTGAAATAACCCTTCATAACGTGGCTTCCTCTGGTGAGAATCTCACCGTCTTTTGCTATCCGCACCTTAACGCCCGCTATCGGCTTACCCACTGTTCCGAACCTGAAAGAATTCAATCTATTCACTGCTATAACAGGTGATGTTTCGGTAAGACCGTAGCCCTCTAGTATCTGGACGTCTGCCGAATAGAAAAACTCCGCTATCTCTTTTGAGAGCGGAGCGCCCCCTGAAATAAAAAACCGAATCCGGCCTCCGAGCGTACTCTTAAGTTTTCCCAGAACCATCTTATTTGCAATAACATATTCTGTCAGAAGGAGGGGTGATATAAGATGCCTGTCAAGCTTTTCATGGCTAAATTCTTTTCCCACATTTATCGCCCAGAGCATAAGCTGCTTTTTAAAAAACGGCGCCTTGACCACTGTATCCAGAACCTTTGTATATACCTTTTCAAAAAACCTCGGGACAGCACATATAACCGTAGGCCTGATTTCCCCGATATTCTTTTCCACCTTCAGAAAACTTTCGGCATAGGCTATTACCACGCCTTTCATAATCATAAAATAATATCCTGCCATCCTCTCGAATACATGGCTTAACGGCAGAAATGAAAGCGCCGTATCGTTTCTGCTTAGGGGGAAAATGTCAAAACAGGAACGTATATTTGACATTAAGTTTTCGTGCGTCAGTATGACGCCTTTAGGCGGGCCGGTCGTACCCGAGGTATATATTACAGTCGCAATATCCTCTTTCTCCGGGCGATTTATCAAATCTTCAAAAAGGTACGGTTTTTCTTTGTCTAGAGATTTGCCCAGTTTAATAAGTTCGTTAAAAGATATAGCGCCCGATAGCCTCTTTTTATCGCTGTCAAAGATTATTATGCGTTTTAAGGATTTAAGCCTTTTTTTTGTCGGTAAAACCTTGCGGAGCTGGTTTTTGTCGGATACAAATATAGCCTTGCAATTTGCGTCCTGTAGTATATAGGATATCTCTTCTTTAGTGCTTGTAGCATATATGGGAACATTAACCGCACCGATACATAATATTCCCAAATCCGCAAAGGCCCACTTTGGCCTGTTTTCCGACAGCAGAGCAACCTTATCATTTCTTTTTATGCCGAGACTGAATAAGCCGAGCGCTGTGTCCCTCACGTTCATCCTGAACTCACACCAGGATATATCCCTGTATCTTCCCCTTTTTTTAAATTTCAGGGCAGGGTATTTATAAAGGTTTTCCGCCTGCTTAAGGAATGCTAAATGAAGAGTCTCTTTCATAGTTTTAAAAATAAATCAAAAGTCATTATTTGTTATTGAGTTACTAGAGTTATTGAGTTTATAGAGTTAAAACCGTAGTAACCCAAGCAACTCAAGCAACCCTAGTAACGCAAGTAACTCAATAACGCTATAACTAGATTTATCCATACTTATACGTTACCCCAAAACTACCCGGCGGGTACTGCCAGTCTATGTTATTGAACTCATCGCAGACAATCCTGCAGCTTCCGCATTCAAGGCAGTTCTCATGCGATATCAGAATGCGTTCTTCCTGCCATTCGTAAGTCTTTGACGGGCAGATATGGGTGCACTGTTTTTTCTCGCAGAGCAGGCACTTGGAGGGGTCTTTAATAACCAGGTGCGATTTTTCGTGCGGTTTATACTTCAGCAAAAACAGCTTTTCATCTAGCTTTTTCCCTGGCAATTCTTTTAAGAAATCTCCTATGTTCAAATCAAACTCCTCCTTGCGTATTTCAGGTCAAGTATTAACCTTGCAATAGATATATTTTTATATAGTATCTTAATAATATTCTTTTTTATCTCTTCTTTTGGTATCTCGTCAACCCTGAAAAACTCTTTAAGAACCTCTATCGCAAGATCGGGATACTCCTTGAATAAATGCGGGCAATTCTTTGCAAGCGCTCCGATTCGCCTGAAACTCTTAAGGTCCTTCATAACAAAACTATTTTCCAGGCTCTTCCTGTAAATAGATAAGGTTCTTCGTGAGAAATCATTTTTTGCCCTGGCTTTAAGAGCCGCCTCCGCCGCAAGAACTCCCGAAGCCATGGCAAAGTTTGAGCCCTCATGATAGATGGGGTGTAAATTCACCAGCCCTGCGCTATCTCCGACAACCAGAAGCCCGTCATATATAAGCTCCGGCATATTGTCATAGCCGGTCTCGGGAATCATATGCGCGGCATATTCTATAATTTCGCCGCCTCTTAAAAGATTCTTTACGCAGGGGTGAGCCTTAAAACTATCGAGCATATCGTACGGTTTTATAGAGGCACTCTTCCAGGACGCTATTGAACAACCCACCCCTATGGATAAACTTTCCTTATTGGTATATATAAAGCCGGAGCCCACCATTCCTTTAACCGAATCGCCAAAATATTCGATAGCAACGCCTTCATCCGCGTTAAGCGAAAACCTGTCCTCAATCACCTCTCTGGGTAAACCGATAACCTCCTTTACCGCTGTAACCATATGGTAAACGCCCGGTTTCTTCTTTAAGCTTAATTTCTCCGCCAGAAGCGAATTGGCGCCCTCTGCCAGGATCACGCAATCGGCAAGGATATCTCCATCCTGCAGCCTTGTCTTTACTCCTATTACCTTATTATTTTTTAAAATGAAATCGTCAACGACTGCACCGCATAGGATCATGGCGCCTGCCTCTTCCGCCTTTTTTGAAAACCACTGGTCAAACCTGGCTCTCAGCACAGTAAAGCAGTTATTAAAGGGCGGGCTGTTATACAACTCGGAACCAAAGCTGAAACTCGCCTCAGAGTCCTGTGATAAAACAGAAAATACCCTTCGCTTTACATTCCTTTCTACAGCTGCATCTTTCCAAAATTCAGGTATAAGTTTATTTAATATAGTGGAGTATAATATCCCACCCATAACATTCTTTGCGCCGGGATAATCTCCCCGCTCAAGCACTACCACATTTACCCCTGCCTTTGCGAGGGTGTACGCGCAGGCTATGCCGCTCGGCCCTGCGCCGATTACTATAACATCAAATTTTTCAGCCACAATCTATACCTTTCTAATTTAGCGGGTGGCAAGGGTTCGTATTATAATCCAAAAATCAAAGTTCAAAAATTAAAATTACATATCAAAATCCCCGCCTGCCAAATAACTCGTTCGGCGGGCAGGCAAAATGTTTTAAAGATTTTAAACTTTGGATTGTCATTTTGATATTTGATTTTTGATATTTGAATTTTCTATCCGCTCCCCAGCACTTTTTTAAGCTCATCCTTCATAAGCGGAACAACCTTAAACAAATCTCCCACTATCCCATAATCTGCCTTTTTAAATATCGGGGCATTGGGGTCTATGTTAATTGCTACTATGCATTTTGAGGAAGACATACCCGCGATATGCTGTATAGAACCCGATATTCCGCATGCAATATACAGGTTCGGACTTACAACTTTACCTGTCTGGCCCACCTGGTCGGAATGCGGACGCCATCCGCTGTCAACTGCTGATCGCGACGCACCTATAGCAGCTCCCAGCACATCTGCGAGCTCCTCTAATATTTTAAAATTCTCGGCGGATTTTACGCCCCTTCCACCTGAAACAACTATATCTGCCTCCGTAAGCTCTATCCGCTTGGCAATATCCTTTATTAATTCTTTGACCGAGGTGCGAGGATTTAAATCACTTTCCTTTATGTCAATCCTGGTAAGAACGGGTTTCTTATCCAAATTTATCTTTTCTATTTTAAACGCCTTCGGCCTTAGTGTTGCCACAAAAGGGATGGCTCTGGTTTTAAGCTTTAAGATTATCTTTCCCGCATATATGGGCCGTGTAAAAACAGGTTCATTGGCCGCATCAAGTTCAACATCCGTAAGATCAGCTAACATAGAGCCTTTAAGCAAAATTACCAGCCTCCCGGCCAAATCCTTTCCTTGGCTCGTCGCAGAAAGGAATACGCCATACGGCGATTTATCCTTTATAATCTCATTTACCGCAACACTATAACCCTCGGCAGTATAATTAGTAAGCGCCGCGGCCCCTGCTGCATAAATCTCTTTTATCCCAAAACCATCTAACTTATTTATAAGGCCTTCTATATCATTTCCGATAAGGATAACGCAAACACCCTTACCCATCTTGTCCGCAACAACGCTTGCCTTGCTTATAGCTTCAAATGTAGAATTTTTTATCACCCCTTCCCTGTGCTCTGCGACTACCCAGATATCCTGTGCCATTTATCCGTCCTATTGTTTTTATAGTACATCATAATCCGAATGAACTACCTCGCAGCAATCTACGAGGTATCAACTCTCTTATAAATCGTAACGCAGCAAGCTGTCCAGCCAAAGGCGGGATTAAAAAAGGCAACCTCTAATTAAAGATTGCCTTGTATGGGGTTTTTTATATATTCATTGAGCATCATTTGCGGAATTTTTATTTTCGGTCTTCCGCCCGAATGCCATTCATCCGCTCGCTTCATAGCCGTGCCTGCACGCCGAAGTGCCTACCTTGTCGGCAGACAGGCGTTACGGCACGCAGGCGTGGCATTCTGGATGCGGGGTAAATCATTTTACTACCAAATAGTTTATTTTTCAATATTTTCTTAAACAAACTCCCTGTTTTTTAGCCGCATATTAAGGATGTCGCGGCATTTCCTGCAAAGATTCAGTTTATAAGCGACATAAATTTCTTCCTCCAATTTTTTAGCGTCCATACCCCTGGTCTCTTCTATTAGTTTATCGATTTCGCTATGCAGGTCTTTCTTTAAATCCTCTTCAGTAATCTCGACCTCGGGGCTGGCGTAGAGCTTTATATCAAGCACGTATCTATCCTGCGGATGGGGCAATTCTTTCGAACAGGAATCGCAGGAATGTTTAATCTTCTTCTCTATATCTTTTATCGGGCAGGCGGGGCAATTCGGTTTGGTCTTGCAGATTTCCTTCCCCAGCCTGACAATAAGCGCGTGATATTCATTAAATAATAAAACTCTATCTTCCAGATTATCCATAAAGAGATTCTGGATTTCGGTGTAGCTTGCATCTAGCCCAATCAGGTTATGCCGGCTTAATATCCGCCGGGTATAGGCATCAACCACAAAGAGTGGCTTGTTAGCCGCGTATAGCACGATGGAATCCGCCGTCTCAAGCCCGATGCCGTTAACCTCAAGGAGTCTGCTTCGCAGAACCAAAAAATCCTCGTTAAGCATCCTCTTAATGTTACCGCCGTAATTATCAAACAGGAATTTAATAAAGTTCTTAAGCTTCTTTGCCTTTTGATTATAGTAACCCGCGGACCTGATAAGGCGCGCAAGCCGGCTCATGGAAATTTTTTTCAATGCCTGGGGCGTAAGCAATTTCTCCTTTTTAAGATTAGTAATTGCCTTTTCTACGTTCATCCACGCGGTATTCTGCGTAAGGATTGCCCCGATACACACCTCAAATGGGGTCTCACCCGGCCACCAGTGCTGCGGCCCGAATGCCTTAAACAGGCGTTCGTAAATCTCATCTAAAATTGCTTTGGTAGTTTTCATAATATGAATCTCCTCAAGCTAAAGCCCGAGGTAATCTTTGCGCATTCATCCCGGCTCCCTCTGGAATTTCTCCCTGAGAAATTTCTCGGGGTGAAAACCGGGGATTTCTGCGCTTTGATTAAAGACAATTATAACATTCAAACCTTGTTAGACAATATTATTGTTGAGAATAGCGCACATCGTCCTGAGCTGTGACAAATAAGGATTATTACGTTTATTCCCTGTTAAATGCGGCTTTTAAAACCTCCTGTTTTTTGTCATTGATTATAGTATTCATATCAAAAACTATCAGCCCTGCCTTATTAGCTGAAAAAGTCTTTGTTATAGCCTTGGTTAGCTCTTCTCCTGACAAATCCATCACCTGCAAAACAGGCATAATCCTTTTAGATGTTTTATCCCGCATATATTCCGATATCTCGCCTATCCAGTTGATATCCCTGCCACACATCTTATGGTATGCCATCGGAGAGAAAATATCGGCATAATAAGACAGCTCCTTAATGTCTTGAGCGATAATATTGATTATTGCATTGTCGAGCTCCCCATCCCTCCACGGAACGGCGAATAGTCCCAGCTCAAGCCTCGGATCTTTCTCGGTAAGCACACTTTTTGCATCTCTGGCAAAATCTGTAATTTGCCTGCATCGCCAGCTATACCACTTTGGGCTATGCGTGTTTATTATAAATTTTGCCTTATCTTTTGCGGTCCCTAAATCGGACGGCAGATCTATCCCTGTGTCAGCTTTGAACTTCTCTATGCAGGTGCTACAAAAACATGTCTCCTCCAAAAGAGGCTTATTAACTTCCCAGTGGCATGAATACCTGATAAAATCAAGCCATACACCGTCTACATCAAAATCTCTAACTATTCGCCTTATTGTATCGAGCTTCTCTTTTCTTAGCCATCCTTGAGTAGGGCACAGCCCGCAATACCAATCCTGTTTGGAAATGGGCTCGCCTTTTGAATTAATCGGCCTTGAATCCGGATTTTTTATCCAGTACTCCTCGCCCGCAAATATTCCTATCTCAGCATAGGCCTTTATATCCCGGGCATGCAGGGCGACTATCAATTTTTCATCAAGGGGGACTCCTATTACCGTGTTAATGCCCATACCCTTAAGGTATCCGGTAATCTCATCATAGCTTTTGCCCTTAAAAATCGCATTACCGACGGGTAAGCCGAATACGCCTTTAACGGTTACTTCTTTACCAGAACTATCTTCTTTGGCATAAGAGAACATCTGCGATGATAAAAGAAAAACGAAAAATATAGCTGCAAATATTAATCTAATGCCGGTATTCGCGGATAAACCTGCGGACAATTCTAAATTATCCCAATATTTCATGAAGCCTTCCATAACTCCTGGTGAGCGAAGTCGAACCAAAGCCCGAGGTTTCCGTGTGGCTCATACTCAAGCGGCCATTGTTCCTCTCGTTTGGCTCGGGACTTTGCCCCTCGTTTGGCTCGGGACTTTGCCCCTCGTTTGGCTCGGGACTTTGCCCCTCGTTTGGCTCGGGACTTTGCCCCTC
>JAGVOB010000075.1 GCA_020052955.1 Candidatus Omnitrophota bacterium
AATAAGAGAAAAGCCGTTATTTTGTAATTCTTAAGTTGTCAAAGAACAGTTTTTGCGGGGAGGGGGTAAAATTTAGCGAATTACCGCACAGCCACCTAGGGTGCGCCCGCCTTTGGCGGGCAGGGATGAACAATAGCCGGTTCCTTCGCAAAAGCTCAGGACACTGAGCAAGGCGAAGTGCAGTATGAGCCATACGGAAACCTGTTATGGAAGGCTTTATAAAGGAGCCTTGTTAAACAAATGAAAAGTAAAAAAGCATTTGTTTTATTATTCCCCGTATTTTTAGTGGTTATAGGTATGCTAATTGCAATAGCGCCGTCTAAGTATGTAGTTCCCGTAATAATGTATCATAATATAGATTACAAAAAGGATTCGGCGCTTAGCGTATCTCCGGAGAGTTTTGAAAGACAGATGCGGTTTTTAAAAAGCTTCGGATATAATGTAATTAATATCGATGAGCTTGCTAGTTTGCTTAAAAATAAAAAACCGCTTAAACCGAGAACCATTGCGGTAACATTTGATGACGGCTTTGAAAATAATTACTCAAGTGCCTATCCCGCGTTAAAGAAATATAAACTTCCGGCTACTATATTCGTCATAGTAAATGAGATAGGCAAGGAGGGTTATTTAACGTGGAGCGAGTTAAGGGAAATGTCCGGAAATAATATCGTCATAGGGTCCCATACCCTTACCCATGCCTATCTGACCTCACTTGACCCGGCAGCGCTTGATAAGGAATTACTCTTTTCTAAAAGCATATTGGAAGAAAAACTCAACAGAGAAGTTAACGTTATGAGTTATCCGCTAGGCGGTTTTAACGAGAGGGTAAAGGAAGCAGTTAAGAAGGCGGGTTATACAGGCGCCTGTGCTACAAGCCCCGGGAAGAAATATCCGAATAACGATATGTATATAATAAAAAGGCTCAGGATTTCCCGCACATGTGATAACTTATTTGTGTTTTGGATTGAGACATCCGGTTTTTACACGTGGATAAAAGAGCATCGAGATGAAGACTGAGGACCTTATTCATTGTGTATTGTTTTGTCAAATAAACAGAAATATGATTACGGCGATTAAAAAGACCGATTGCATAGATTGAAGCATCATTATTAAATCGCTGTAATCTTTTTAAAAATCGCTGTAATCAATATAATCCTTGTTTTATAAACATTGTAGCATATGAAGACTAGAAACATACTTTTGATAAATGTAAATTGGCTTGGAGACGTTTTATTTTCCACTCCCGCTATAAGGGCGCTTAAGAGGAGCGCTCCTTATGCAGGCATATCCGTATTGATACACCCGAGATGCAAAGACGTCCTCGCGGGCAACCCTCTTATCGATGAGTTAATCGCCTACGACGAAGAGGGGGAGCATAAAGGCCTTATGGGGAAGTTAAGGCTCATTCTGTATTTAAGAAAGAAAGGATTTGAGAGAACATATATTCTGCATCGGTCTCTTACGCGTGCTCTTATAGCATGTCTTTCGGGTATTCCTATGAGAGTCGGATATTATTATAGGAAAAGAGCGGTCCTCTTAACGGACAACATAAGGCCTTCACCTAATGATGTTCATAGGGTTGATTTCTATCTGGGCGTATTAGAGCAATCGGGTATTGATATAAAAGAGGAAGATAGAAAGATAGAATTTTTTATAACAGATGAAGACAGAGCTAAAATACGCGAAATTCTTAAAAAAGAAGGCGTGGATGCAGGAGAAAAATTTATTGTTCTAAACCCGGGCGCAAACTGGACTCCGAAAAGATGGCCGGCGGAGAATTTTGCAAATCTAGCGGATATTCTCCTTGAAAAGCACTCTAAAAAAGTAATAATAACCGGCTCAAGCAGTGACGCAAGGCTTGCGGATGATATAGTAAGGCTTATAAAGAATAAGCCGGTTATCCTTACGGGAAAACTCTCCCTAAAAGAGCTGGGTGCGCTCTTTGAAATGGCCACCTTGGTTATATCCGCGGATTCAGGGCCGCTGCATATAGCTCTAGCTGTCGGCTCAAGGGCGATAGGCCTTTATGGCCCTACCTCAACAAAAATCACAGGCCCTTATAGAAACAAGGACGCAGTTATAATACAAAAAATGGTTGGCTGCATAATCCCCTGTTATAAGGTCGATTGCATTGATACTAGGTGTATGAGCGCTATCACAGTAAGCGATGTGTTAAAAGAGATAGGCAAAAATATAATATGAAGGCCGCTCAAATAAAAAAGATACTCCTGATTACCCTGAGCAATATCGGTGACGCAGTACTCACAACCCCAGTTTTGGATATATTAAAAAGAAACTTCGGTACTGCGGTTTTGCACCTCATGGTAAGTGAAAATGCGGCAGGCGTATTTTCTAAAGACAAAAGAGCGGATAAAATAATAATATATGATAAACATAAAAAATTTAAGGAAAAAATAGCATTGCTGAGCTCTCTTAAAAAAATGAGATACGACCTTGTAGTAGATTTAAGGAATACCGTCCTACCCGTTTTTTTAAACCCAAAATTCTCAACAACTTTTTTTAAAAATGCCCCCAAAAACATTTTATTTATGAAAGAGAGGCACCTCTGGAAAATCAAGGCATTAGGCTTAGATACCGAAGGCGCAACATTATCTATTGGCTATGACGAAGCCGACGAAACCCGAATAAAGAATTTGCTTAAAAATAGCGGAATAAAAGATAAAGATAGATTCATCTGCGTATCGCCTGGCGCAAAAAGCCATATAAAGAGGTGGCCAAAGGAGAAATTTTTGAAATTATCCCAGAGGTTGATTGATGAACTGGGTTTTAACGTTATTTTAATAGGGAGCGGCGGGGACATCGATATTACAAAATATATTTCTTCCAGTATAAAAGAAAAAATTTTTGATTTCACCGGGCTTACAACAGTGCCTGAGCTCTCCGTACTTTTTAAGAGCGCGTCAGCTCTTATAACCAATGACAGCGCGCCTATGCACATAGCCGCTTCTTGTGATACCCCTGTTATAGCTATCTTCGGCCCTACGGACACTCGAAAGTATGGCCCTCAATCTAAAAAATCAGCTGTTATAAGAAAGCCGCTTCTGTGTTCGCCGTGTGAGGTCGCGCTATGCAGGCTTAATCATGAATGCATGAATTTGATAGAGGTGGATGAGGTATTCAGCAAGGCAAAGGCGATTCTAGAAAGTGTATAGCAGATAAAAATTCTCCTTGAAGGGTTTTTGAGTCACATTTTGGGATATAGCGGGTGGCGAGGATTGGTGTTATAAATCCAAAAATCAAAATGCAAAAATCAAAATTACAATGCAAAAATCAAAATTTAACCTCTGAATATCTTTTGCTGTTCATCTTTTTACTTAATTTTTGCCTGCCCGCCGCTTTGCCTTGGCAGGCGGGGATTTTGATATGTCATTTTGATATTTAATTTTTGATATTTGAATTTGAGATGATAACT
>JAGVOB010000119.1 GCA_020052955.1 Candidatus Omnitrophota bacterium
ACCAACTCGCATAGCTTAAATGTCAAATGACAAAATCCCCGCCTGCCAAGGCAAAGCGGCGGGCAGGCCCGCCTGCCAAAAACTTGTTCGGCGGGCAGGCCCGCCTGCCAAAAACTTGTTCGGCGGGCAGGCAAATGACAAAATTTTGAATTTTGTGCTTTGTTATTTGTCATTTATTATTTCATATATCTTCTCAGCAAGCGCTACATCCTCAGGAGTGGTTATCTTTATATTATAATAAGAGCCTTGTATTATTTTGACCTTGCCCTTGCTTTTTTCCACAAGCGAGGCATCATCGCTAAAGACCCCCTTATTGTAAAATCTTTTATATGCATTAAATATTATCTCTCTTTTAAAAACCTGGGGCGTCTGAATATGCCATAAAAACTTTCTGTCTAACGTCCTTGTAGCCTTACCTGAACGCGCTTCTTTGATAGTATCCTTCACGGGCACCCCCACAACGCAGGCGCCAAACTCTAAAACCCCCCTATATGACCTTTCTATGATATCCTCGCTCAAAAACGGCCTAGCGCCGTCATGTATGAGAATAAGCTTGTAACCTGTATCCTTTATGGCCAAGAGTGCTTTGTATACTGATTCCTGGCGCGTGCTGCCGCCTTCTATGCAGAAACTTACCTTAGATATCTTATATTTCTTTACAATATTCTTTTTTACATTATCAAGAAGCTCTCCGGAGACAGCCAGTACAATATCGCCGATTAAAGGGCTCTTCTCTAATGCCCCTAAGGTTATAGAAAGCAGCGGCCTTCCGCTTATAAGAACAAATGGCTTGGCAATGCTTTTTCCCAGCCTCAAACCCTTCCCTGCCGCAGGGACTATTGCCGTCATCTTCATTGGCTTTAGCGTTGATGATTATTTTCTACCTTGGCAAATATCATCCTCCCGGCAGAGGTCTGAAGCACGCTCGTTATAACAACCTTTAGATTATGGCCTATCAGGTTTTTCCCGCCCTCTATTACAACCATCGTGCCGTCTTCCAGGTAGGCCACACCCTGATTAAACTCCTTCCCCTCCTTTATAACCCTCACCTCAAGCATTTCACCCGGCAGCACAACTACACGAAGGGCACTAGCTAAATCATTGATGTTTAGCACGGGGATACTCTCAAACTCGGCAACCTTGTTCAGGTTAAAATCATTCGTAAATATCTTTGCGTTTAGAAGTTTGGCAAGCCTTACCAATTTCCCGTCCACATCCGTCACATCCGGAAAATCTTCCTCGCTTATCTTCACATCTACGCCTGTATTCTTTTGAATCTTATTTAAAATATCCAGTCCTCGCCTTCCCCGTGCGCGCTTCAGGGAATCCTGAGAATCGGCTATCTGCTGGAGTTCCTTTAACACAAATCTGGGTATTATAAACCTCCCGGATATAAACCTGGTTGAGCATAGGTCTGCAATCCTGCCGTCGATGATAACGGATGTATCCAGCAGTATTATATCCTCGGAAATATCCTGCCTTGTAAATTTAACATAGGGGATTATAAGGTTAAATTCGTCCTTTCCCCTCAAAGCAAGCACCATTCCGAGATAGGTAAATACAAGGGTAACGACTGTCTGAAATATTATAGAGAACGGTTCGCTTAAAGAAGGCATAATAAAAGCATTTATTATAAGCCTTGATATCAAAATACCCAGTATCAGGCCGAATACGGCCGCAGAGAGCCCCCTTAAGGATATCTTCTTCATTAAAATTTCCAACAAGAGTATACTGCCTGCGCCCAAAACACCTACAAACATTCCTATAAGAGGGGCATATATAGATGCCCCTTCAAACATAGCGCCTATCTGGCGCCCGACTACTCCGCTTATGAGTACAAAGAAAATTCTTACAATTATTAACGTCACTTTATTCAACCCTCCTTTAATGAGTCCGCCTTAGGCGGACGAATTAATCCCCCTGTGAAATCCTACGGATTTCCAGGACTTAGTCCCTGAAATTGCCTGCCCACAGGGCAAGCAATTTCTAGGGGCGATGCTCTACAAGAAAATTTATTCTAAATTTTCGTAGCGTTTTGCTATCGGGATAAATTCCGACTGTCGTCATTTAAAAACTATATCCAATGCTTCTTTTATTGATTCAGCGCCTAAAATATTTAATTTTGTAGATAATTTACTTGCGTCTTTTAAATTAAACCTTGATATCACCGCTCTTTTAAAACCAAGGCTCTGCGCCTCGTTTATCCTCGCAACAACCTCATCAACCGCCCTTATCTCTCCGCCGAGGCCGATTTCACCAAAGACCACATCCTCCTTTTTAGTAGGTATATCTTTGAAGCTGGACGCTATTGCAACCGCTATACCGAGATCACAGGCAGGCTCGTCTATCTTTATCCCGCCGGCGACGTTTACATATATATCCTTACTGGAAAGGTTAAGTCCTGCCCTCTTTTCCAGCACAGCTATAAGCAAAGATACCCGGTTAAAGTCCACGCCCGTAAAACGCCTCCTCGGCAGAGTAATATTAGATGCGCTTACCAGCGCCTGTATCTCAACCAAAAGAGGCCTCGTGCCTTCAATCGTCGGAACTACTACAGAACCCGGTGTCGCCTGAGGCCGCTGTGATAGTAAAATTTCCGAGGGATTTTCCACCGGCATCAGCCCTAAATTTGTCATCTGAAATATACCCACCTCATTAGTAGCGCCGAATCTGTTCTTAGTTGCTCTTAGTATCCTGAAATTTGTATGCGGTTCCCCTTCAAAATATAGCACCGTATCAACAACATGCTCGAGCACTTTCGGGCCTGCCACCTGGCCTTCCTTGGTAACATGCCCTATGAGAAACATTGGTATTGACGAATTCTTTGCTAAAAGAACCAGCTCCCCCGCACACTCTCTAACCTGACTTACACTGCCGGCGCTTGAAGAAATGTTATCGCTGCATAAAACTTGAATCGAATCTATCACAACCGCGCTAGGCTTAATTCTCTTTATAAGCTCAACAATAACCGAAAGGCTTGTCTCGCTCAATACGTAAAGGCTTTTTGAACCAATCCCGAGCCGCTCTGCCCTTAATTTAGTCTGCCTTACCGACTCCTCCCCGCTTACATACAAAACCACTTTCCCATCTTTACTCAGCGCATCGGATACCTGGAGCAGTAACGTAGACTTTCCGATGCCGGGATCTCCTCCAACTAAAATTACGGAACCTGCTACAATGCCCCCGCCAAGTATCCTGTCTAACTCCTCTATTCCGCAACCAAACCTGATCTCCTTAGAAGACTCAATCTCTGATATGGCCCTTGGCTCTCCCATAGAAAGCTCTCTCACCCTATCCCTTCTGGGCTGCTCGCTTACAACTTCTTCAACGAATGAATTCCAGTTATCGCAGTCGGGACACCTGCCCTGCCATTTAAGGGATTTATATCCGCATTCCTGGCATATAAAAAATATCTTTTCCTTCAATGTTCTATCAGTCACCGTTTTAAATTATGCCTCATAATGTTTTGCCAAGTAAATAACAGTTACGGTCAACTTGTAAATGCAAATATTAAAAATCAAATATCAAAATGACAATGTAAAATTCAAAATGTTAAATCGTCGTAAAACAATATGTTTTTTAAATTTTGCACTTTGATTTGTAATTTTAATTTTTGCACTGCCACATTCAACAGTGAAGTGCAACACTTGAGCCCAAAACTTCATTCGGCGTATGGTAATTAAGACACTTTTTTGGGCGATTGTTTATTAGATTTTCG
>JAGVOB010000144.1 GCA_020052955.1 Candidatus Omnitrophota bacterium
GAACCTTTGGGATTGGCTCAATGCGCCGTTTCACGAAAGAAGCAATAAACCGGAACACGAATTACAGCTATCACTCAGTTTCGGCTAATTTGGACAGCAGTGATAAAAAATGTTAAATAACCAATTTTTATTTTATCTATACACCCAACTTAAAATTGTCTTTTTGTAGGCGCAGTTAAAGCTTCCAGACCAGGACTTATGAAGTATATCCCATATAGGAACGCATATAAATTCTTTTCCGGAGATGCTATTTTGAACACCTAGTTTATTTTCGTATATTGCGCAGAAATATTTTCCCTTAACCTCTTCTTTTAGATTTATACATGGGTCATTATCAAAAACACCGCAGCACGCCCCACATCTTTTGCATAAATTTTCATATTCTATTAGTTTTTCCTTTTGATATCTAATATATCTATCCTCACTCATTTTGTCTCTCTGTAACCATAATAACTGATTCATATATAACGTCCAATAGAAACTTTAGCTCAGCTATTGTTATAGATAATGGCGGCATCAGGACAATGACATTTCCGAGCGGCCGCATAATAATACCATGTTTTCTTGCCTCTTTTATAACTCTGATACCGATTTTTTCTTCCCATCCAAATTCTTCTTTAGTTATTTTATTCTTTACCAATTCTATCCCCACCATAAAACCCTTTTGCCTTATATCTCCTACATGCTCTAAATCATTAAATTTTTTTAGTTCATTCTTTAAGAATTCAATCTTAGGTTTTAACCCTTCAAGAACCTTTTCTTTTTTTAAAATCTCTAAATTCGCTATGGCGGCTGCGCACGCTAGGGGGTTTCCGGTATACGTATGGCCGTGAAAAAAGGTCTTCTTCTGGCTATAGTCAGCCAAAAACGCATTGTATATTTCATTTGTTACCAGCGTAGCCGCAAGAGGGAGATATCCTCCAGTAATAGACTTGGCTACTGTCATTATATCAGGGGAAACCTCTTCGTGCTCGCAGGCAAACATCTCACCCGTCCTTCCAAAACCCGTCGCTACCTCATCCGCTATCATTAATACATCATAACGGCTGCATAGCTTTCTTACCTCTTTTAAGAATCCGGGCGGCGATACAATGATTCCGCCGGCCGCCTGAACCAACGGCTCTATTATCAATGCTCCTATCTCATTATGATGGGATTTCAAAATCTTTTTCAGTTTATGCGCACATGCTAATTTACAAGAAGGATATTTTTCATTAAGCTTACAGCGATAGCAATAAGGATAATCTGCCTTATAGGAATTAAAAAGCAAGGGTTTGTATATTTCATGGAATAGGTCAATACCTCCGATGCTGACTGCTCCAATTGTATCTCCGTGATAGGCATTATTAAACGAGATGAATTTTGTCTTGCGCCTTGTCGTATTCGATTTTTGCTGCCAATATTGAAATGCTATCTTTAAACCTATCTCAACCGCGGTTGAGCCGTTATCTGAATAAAATACCTTATTTAGCCCTTTGGGCGCTATTTCAACCAATCTCTTTGCCAATTCTATGGAAGGGGCATTTCCAAGTCCAAGCAGAGTAGAATGGGCTACTTTATTTAGCTGGTTTCTTATGCCATCATCTATTCTTCTTTTCCTATGGCCGTGCACATTAATCCATAGGCTTGAAACGCCGTCTAAGTACCACCTCCCGTCAGTAGCCTTCAAATAATTACCCTTTGCTTCTTCTATTATAAGCTCATTCTCTAAATGCCAGTCTTTCATCTGTGTAAAGGGATGCCAGACGTAGAGTTTGTCGAGTTTTTCGAGTTTAGTTTTTTGAGTTGGTTTTAAGGGAGCTCCATTTAATACCCCTTCTAAATCCAATTTCCCACTTATTTGAATTATTCCTTTTTTATCAATCTTATTTATATGCTGTATTTCGCCGAGTATCGGCACATCTCCAAGTCGGGAGATTACAGAAGGATTTGTCTTTTCGCAGATACCTCTTTTTTGAAAATTATTAAAAACCACTCCTATAACCTCTACTGCGTAATTCCTTGCGGCTTTTATAGTTAATAGAGTGTGGTTTATGGCGCCAAGACCCGGCCTGCTTACAATAATAATGGGTAAATCTAAATCTACTATTAAATCTAAGACGGTATAATTCTCTTTGATTGGAACCAAAATCCCGCCTATACCTTCTACAATCATAAATTGATGCTTGGAAGATAGCTTTTTAAATGCCTCCTTTATTCTTTCTATATCTATATTTTTCCTCTCTAATTTAAAAGCCACTACAGGCGCAAGGGGCTTTTTTGCAAAATAGGGATTTATAAGAAAATCAGGGTCTTTTACGCCTGTTATCTTTTTTAAAAACTCTGAATCTGCTTTACTTCCTGTCTGAACAGGTTTCATAACGCCTATGTCGATATTCTTATCCTTTAAACCCATGCCAATTGCCGAGGCAATTATGGTTTTACCAACGCCTGTATCTGTAGAAGTTATAAATATGCCTTTTCTTATCATAAATGTGACGAATGTTGAATTTTAACATATCGGCCACATTTACCTTGAGCGAAAGCGAAGGGTCTCATAAATGCTCCCCAAATGTTAAAATACAATGTTGGTTTACTTTAGTTTTTCTGCTTTTATTACTATACCATCAAACGTGGCATAAACACCTGAATCCACAGAATATTTTACTCTATATATTTTATCCATCTCCTTCAAAACTGCTCTTGCGTTTATTCCATTTATCCAGTTTCTAAAATGATGAGTTGCGCCAATAGCTTTTAGCCATTTAACAATGTCTTTTGGGTTTTTATAGTATTGCTTTTTTTTAAAATCCAATTTCTGGATTATATTAAATGCGGCAAATTTTAACGCTTCCGCAATTTTTAGACTACTATTGTGTTTCTCCTGAGATGGCACGTTAACACCTTTAATATTTTTGTGTGCCTCAACAAATGCATCTTTGAGTTCAAAAAGCGTCTCTTGTGAAAATAAACTTAAACAAAATATGCCCTTTGGTTTTAAAATCTTATTTATCTGGCTAAATACATCTTCAAGATTGCTTATCCTCTGAAATACCGCATTTGAAACAACGAGGTCAAATGATTCATTTTTAAATGGTCGGGCTTCTAAATCCCCCTGTAAAAATATCGGCCGGTTTTTTCCGACAGACCAATTATTTTTTGCATAATCAACCATACCGCGGGCAATATCAAAACCTACTATGTGGCTTTCGGGATAAACCCTGGCCAATTCATGTGTATTCTTGCCTGTTCCCATTCCAATATCCAGTATCGCTTTATAATCTTGATCAAAGGGCTGTAAAAGGTTTAAAAGTTTCTGCCATAATTCCTGCTGTGGCTTGGAATTTTCATCATATGTTTCTGCCGCCCTTGAAAAAGCCCTTATAACTGCCTTATCCACTTCTCTAATATTTGATTGAACTTATCGGTTTTAGTCAAAAAAGGCGTATGGCCTGTGTCTTTGATAATTTCCACGGCTGAATTAGAAATCTTAGAATGAATATAATTTGCAGAATTAACAGGACAAATCTGGTCGTTATCCCCGTGAATAATAAAGACAGGTAATTTTATATTTGATATATCATTTCTCAAATCCGAATTACGAAAGATACGCAAGCCATCCAGCAATACATCTCTATCTAAATTCTTTATCTCTTCTAAAAAAATAGTTAATATATCTTTAAATTTTTTATTCTTTTTTTCCTCTTCAGAAAATAACGAAAGATAGAACTCCTTTAGAGATTTTTCTTTATCTCTTTCGATCTTTTTATATAACCGCTCAAGTAAAACCTCTGGCAAGCCAGCATTATAATCAGACTCATTAATAAATTTAACTGTTGCTCCCACCAAAACAAGAGATTTTAATAACTCCGCAGAATTCAGGACTAATTTTAAAGATACCAAAGAACCCAAAGACCATCCAACCAGTATTACCTTTTTTAAAGATAAATAATTTATCAGGCGAGATAAATCTCTTACAAGACTATCTAAGGTTATAGGTTCTGAGCTTATTGATTTACCGAACCCCACTAAATCAAAACAAATAACTTTGTAATTTTTAGAAAAATAATCTATCTGCGGCTTCCACACATTAGAGGTTGTTGCCCAGCCGTGAATAAATAATAAGGGTTTCCCGGTACCCTTGATTTCATAAAATATTTTATTGCCATTACAAATAAAGTAAGACATTTCCCTCGTTCTTGGGTTACTTGAGTTACTTGGGTTATAGGGTTAAGAACTCAATAACTCTATAACAAAGAACATTATTCAACTCCCAGCTTCTTTGCTACTTTAACTATTGCCTCCAGCGCTTTATCCAGATCTTCCCGTGTGTGAGTAGCAATGACTGTTACCCTGAGCCTTGAGGAGCCCTGTGGCACTGTCGGGGGCCGTATCCCCTGGATATATACCCCTTCCTCTAATAACATCCTGCTAAAGTTCATCGTAAGCTCATTATCCTTTAAGATGATTGGTATTATGGGCGTCTCGCTTTCGGAAATATCAAATCTATAGGAAAGCAGGCCTTTTTTAAAATATTCCACATTCTCCCATAGTCTTTGACGAATTGTGGGCTCACTCTCTACTATATTAAGCGCAGCAATATTAGACGCCAGAACTGACGGGGGAAGTGCCGTTGTATAAATCAAGCTCCTTGCGGTGTTTATCAAAAATTCTATAAGCTCATTGCTGCCGCATACAAATGCGCCAAAACCACCGAATGCCTTGCTGA
This sequence comes from Candidatus Omnitrophota bacterium, assembly GCA_020052955.1. Classification (GTDB taxonomy): domain Bacteria; phylum Omnitrophota; class Gorgyraeia; order VGKN01; family VGKN01; genus JAGVOB01. The sequence continues at coordinate 4,709 of JAGVOB010000144.1, forward strand.
AAGTGCCCATCTGTATTTCAACTCTGCCCTTTAAGCCGAAATGGTTAAGCGCTCCTTTGCCGTCTTTTCCTAAAACACCTGTTGCGTGGGCTTCATCGACCATGACCATAGCATTAAACCTCTCGGCAAGCTCTACTATATCGGGTAGCGGGGCTATATCGCCATCCATACTAAATATGGTATCGGTAACAATAAGTTTCTTTTTCGCCCTATCTTCTTTTGACAGCATATCCTCTAGCGCCTTAAAATCCTTGTGGGGATATCTCTTAAAGTTTACCCTGCTTAAAATTATTCCGTCAACGATGCTTGCGTGATTTAACCTGTCAGAAAATATAACGTCTATTTTTTCCGAAATCCCCTGAAGTATGCCGATATTTGCCGTGTAACCTGAGTTAAATACTAAAGCCGCCTCCGTTTCCTTAAATATCGCCAGCCTCCCTTCAAGCTCCCTGTATAGAATATTGTTTCCGCCTACTAATCTTGACGCGCCGCACCCAACCCCGTATTCATCTATTATCTTTTTTGCCGCCTCTTTTAAAAGGGGGTGGTCTGCCAAGCCCAGATAGTTATTAGAGCACATATTTATAACCCTGCGGCCGTCAAGAATAATTCTAGGCCCCTGGGCAGACTCTATATAGCGAAAACTCCTGAATAGATTTTCCCTCTTAAGGGCTTCTACGCTTTCTTTGAACATCACACCTTAACCCTCAAGCCTAAATCTTCTATCATCTTTAGGTCCGCCTTTGGATCATTCCCCGCCGTTGTAAGATAGTTTCCTATCATCATGCCGCTTGCGCCTGCATAGAATATCATGGATTGGAGCGAGCGTAAGTTCACATTCCTGCCACCGCATACCTTTATATCCTTATCGGGAAGCAATATTCTAAATATAGCTATCGTCTTCAATATTTCAATAGGTGCCAGGCAATCAAAAGTTTCGCACCTTGTTCCCTTTATAGGAGTCAAAAAATTAAGGGGTACTGAAGCGACGTCCAGTTCCTTAATAGCGAACGCAAGGGCTATCCTGTCCTGTATATTTTCGCCAAGCCCAAAAATCCCGCCGCTACATACCTCAAGGCCTATCTCCTTTGCCGCTTTAATCGTGTCAAGTCTATCCTTATAGGAATGAGTTGTGCAAATATTCGGAAAAAAACCTTCGGAGGTTTCTAAATTATGATGCAAACACTCTAACCCCGCCTTCTTCAACCTTAAAAGCTTATCCTTTGAGATTATGCCGAGCGAGGCTGAGCGGTGAAGGCTCGAGAGGTTTTGCTTTATAAGTTGAAGCGCACTGCAGATTATGGAAATTTCTTTATCGCTGGTTAAGCCCCTGCCGCTTATTACTATACCAAAGCAGGATGCCCTTATAGAAGCCGCCTCTTTGGCTTTTTTGAGGATTCTCTCGGCCGTTAAAAATGGATACCTGGCTATGTCCGTCTTATGATAAATAGACTGGGAGCAGAATATGCAATCCTCTGCGCATAATCCAGATTTTGCATTTACAATAGCGCAAAGAGAAACTATATTCTTTCGGTTTTTTATACGTATTTTATTCGCTAATTCGAAAAGTTTTTGGGGGTCTTCTTTAATAAGGCTGGCTATTTTTTCGGAGAGCTCTTTATAATTATGAACTTGCACAACAACAATATATTAGAACTTTGGATATTTGTCAACTCATAAAATATTTCAGGTTTACAATTCTTTTATCTGATTATTCTTTTTAGCTGAATTATATTAGTAATTACAAAATCCGGTTTTGCCTTTAATATGGCTTCTTTACTGCCTATTCCATATGTAACGCCGCATGTCAAAATTCCCGATTGCTTTCCCGATTCCACATCGAAGGCCATATCTCCAACAAGTATTGCCCGCCTGGAGGATATTCTGTATTTTTTTAAAATAGCCTCCGGCTGGCACGGTGAGGGTTTAAGGCAGGTTTCGTCATCTCCACCCATAATCTCACCAAAATACCCAGCGATGCCAAAATACTCTAACTGGGCTTTGGCAAATCTTTTTCTTTTGTTTGTGATAATAACCTTTAGTTTCCCCTCAAGATATTCCAATACGCCCAAAACGCCGGGGAATAGCCTACTTGTATCAAGCATATGTACGCTGTATTCTTTTTCGTACATCTTAAGGGCCTTTTTAAACAAACCTTGATTTTCACTGCCAAGTGAATCTCTTATAAAACCCCTGACGCCGTAACCTATAAAATTAGCTATTGTTTCATCTGGTTTTGCCTTCAAGCAGAGGCCCTTAAGAGTACTGTTCATAGAATTGACTATATCCCTCTTTGAATCTATAAGGGTCCCGTCTAAATCAAAAATTATCAGGTCTATTTCTTTGGGGGTTTTCATTTAAGGTTACCTGTTTTACAGACTCTGGCATATTCTATGGCGCTATTTCTTATTTTACGCTCCTGCGTTTTATAATCAACCTCTATTAGGCCGAACCGTGGAGAGAATCCCTTATCCCACTCGAAGTTATCCAGAAGAGACCAGTAGATATACCCGAATACCGGAATTCCTTCATCTATTGCGCGTTTAACCTCTTTTAAATGTGCCAATATAAAATTGGCACGCTCATTATCATCCTCGGCACATATACCGTTTTCTGTGATAATGAGGGGCAGTTTATATCTTGCAAATTCCTTAAGGATGACGTATAAACCCTCTGGATATATCTCCCAATCAAGAAAATTTCGTTTTCCTATCTCCCTGTGGTGTAAAAGGGTGCATACCTCACCCAGTATCTTTGGTGCGCTAAAACCTATATTCCGCACAAAATCTCTTGAATAATAATTAACCCCTATAAAATCAAATGCTCTTTTAACCGGCAATATCTCATTAAAAATACCAGGTATAAAGATCTTGCCGGTCATAATGGATTTTATAAAAAAATGATTTGCCATATTATGCCTTAATGCAGTAGAAAACCTGTCTTTTAGAGATTTCTCATTACATGGGCTAAACACTATAGTATGCTTTGAGAGACCTATTCTAGGAATCTTAGAATACCTCTGTCTGGTTATCAGGTGTATTTTCTCATATGAAAATACATGGGCAAATATTAAATTTTTGATCACTTTTAAACTCAAGTAAAAATCGCTTTTGCCGGGCGGCCATTTCCCCATAATATAACCTTGATAGGCATAAACAAGGGGTTCGTTCAGCGTTATCCAGTAATCCACTAAACCGCCAAGTTCTTCTGCCATTTTTTCAACGAAGTCTGAAAAAATATGCGGCGAATCCGGCTGTTCCCAAGCGCCACTTCTATAAAACCAGAGCGGTATGCTAAAGTGATTAATCGTAACTATAGGCTCTAATCCCAGCTCTCTCAGAGTGAGTATTACCTCTTTATAATGAGCCATCTCCTTCTCGTCTATCTTTCCCTGCTCGGGCTCTAACCTGCTCCACTCGAGAGAAAATCTATGACAATTGTGGTTTAACCCTTTGGCGAGGTCAAAATCCTCCTTAAATCTCTTATAATGCTCGCAGGCCTCGCCAGATGGTTCCTTAGCTTTACCCTGCATCTCCCACTCCCACCAGTCATTCAGTTTGTTACCACCCTCAACCTGATGAGAAGAGGTTGCAGCACCCCAGAGAAAGTTTTTTGGAAAGTCGGACATCGTCTTAAACCTGAGAGGCCAGAAAACAGAAGTCAGATGTCAGAAAAAAGTAAGATATCAGAAATCTGTCCTCTGTTCTCTATTTTCTGTCGTCTATAAAGCCTTCCATAACTCCTCGGGCTAAAGCCCGAGGTTTCCGTATGGCTCATACTGCACTTCGCCTTGTTCAGTGTCCTGAGCTTTTGCGAAGGAACCGGCCATTGTTCATCTGCACCCTAGCCCCCGCATGGGGCATGGGTGCGGTTTTTTGGCCGCGAATGTGTAATATATCAATCAAAAAAAACTGTAATATGTAAACCAAACTATAAGAAAAATAGGTATTACTAAGGTGATAATAAGCGTCCACATGCCGTATCTTTGAGCAAACTTACACCATGGTTCGCATATTTTTCCTTTTGTAAGGCCGCCACAGGCGAATCTGCACCACCATTTTGTAAGTACGCTGTTCGCTACTTTCCAATCCTTGCATTTTTCCGGTATCATATTTTTATAACTCCTTAATGACGACACAGGTTATGGAGTCCCAGCAGGGGGACGAGATAACTTGTATGTCGGAATTAATCCCGAGTTTTGCCTTAAAATTTCCTTGTGGAAATTTTAAGAGCGTTTTAAACAAGGGATATATTATTTTCAATGAGCCCCGAACCTTCGGGACAAAGTCGAACCATTAAATCCCCCCTTGAAATCCTGTGGATTCCCAGGATTTAGTCCCTGAAATTTCTGTGTGCGAATTTCGCGGGAGGCAGATTTTTCTAATGAAAAATCTGGGATTATGCTATAATTAGTAAAATGAGACCATTGCAAAACCCGTGCTTTAGGCGTTTTTCCGGTGAGAGCATTGAAAAGAAAGACTTTTTCAACGCTCTCAAAATATTATATCATACCTATAAATAAAAAATGAGACTAATATTAAAGTGGCTTTGGACATTTCTTTTGATGTTTGTAATACTACAGCCATGCTTTACTTATAAAGCGCTGCCGGATGTTATGGCGGTATATTTTGACTTTTTCGGTAAGCCAAATTTCTGGTTACAGAAAACCAGATTTTTCATCATATGGTACGCCATAATAGGAATTACAAATATAGCAACCGTGCTCGTACCCCTCATTATAAAAAGGTTCCCGGCTTGTATGTTTTTTATACCGGAAAGGCTCTACTGGCTTAAGACTTCTGAAGATAATAAAACAGAATGTATACAAATTATCTCTACGGCCCTTAAAGTAACCTCTCTCCTTATTAATCTAATCCTGTTTTTACTCTATCAATGCATTATAGAATACAATATCATAAGCGCTGTATACACGCCGTTTACCATAATAATAGCGCTGGAGGTAACTGCTCCCGTATTCGCTCTGAGCTATCCTTTGATAAGGTTGCAAAATCCCAAAAGGGATTAGATATTGTTAAAATGGCTATGGCCTTATAAAGCATAGAGTTTTATTTTACCGTCCTGTATCTTTTCATGGAAAGCGAGTTTAAAACAACAGAGGCGGAGCTAAATGCCATCGCAATACCTGCGATCATGGGATTTAATAAAAATCCGGTGAATGGGTAAAACCTGGGTCTAAAGTAAGGAATATAGGTAGCTTAACATCAGAGAACTAAAGGAGATAAATATTAAATATATTAATAATATTCTTGCCCCAAATTCCTTTTTTAGCACGAGGATTGTTCCATAACTTGTAATCGGCCCAACCAATAAAAGAACCATACCTGCCCCAACATTCATCCCCTGTTTTATAAGGGCATCCACTAACGGCACAGTAGCGGTAGAGCAGATATACATTATAAGCCCGAATACCAAACTGAAAATATAGCCGTAAACTCCTGAGAGATTGTTCCTAATCCATACACCCAGAGGAATAACTGTAGTTACAATTGCTGCCAAGACTATACCTAAAAGGGTCTCCAATCCTATCTCTCTTGGCATATCCCAAAAAGCAAATTTAAGGACAGACTGCATATGTTTTAAAAAACCTTTTCTATGCACATGCAAGGGAGTATCATCCTTACAATGAGGGCATTTCTCCTTTTCGTTTCCTTTAAACTTAAAAGGAATCTTATTTCCAATAATACCGATTAGCATTCCCATTAAGATTACAGCAAAGAAAATGAATACTGCGAATTTTAACCCCAGTAGTCTGTAAGTTACAATAAGGGCGCTTACTGAGGTTGCAGGCGTGGCTACCAGAAATGCCAGAATCGGACCCAATTTTGAACCTTTTTTATAGAAACTCACTGCCACAGGCAAAGCTCCCCAGCAACAAATTGGCAAAAGCGTTCCGATAATGGTGGAATAGAATACCGCCTTAAGGCCTTTATTGCCCAGGTTCTTTTCTACCCATGCGCTTGGAACGAATTCATGAATTAAACCACTTAAGAAAAATCCGAGGGCTAAAGCAGGTAGTATCTCTACAAAATATCCTTTTAAAACAAAAATAAATCTATCCATCTAAACTACCCATTTCTATTAGATTATGCACATTCATATTTATTATCTAAATCTTAATGACTATGTTGATGTTCCTCTTGAGGTTTAGATTTTTTTGTTTTGTTCTCCTGCGCCTTTTGTGTTTCTATCTTTTTTATATATTTTTGAGGATCTTTTTTAAATTCATCAATACACATTGGACAGCAAAAGCTGTAAATTTTACCGTCGTGGGTATGTTGAACTTTGGCCTCTTCTTTGATTATTTCACCTGTTACTGGGCATGTTTTATTATCAACCTTTACCACTTTGGATTTTTCTACAGACTTTGCAGAACCAGACTCATCAGCTGCGTGTGCTCCGCTTGCACTACACATACCACACATAGCATATACATTAGTTACATAAAAACTAACTACTAAAACTAACGAACAAATTAAAATCACCCTTCTCATTTTTTTTCTTTTCCTTTTAAATATCTTTAATTTTTGAATTGTCATTTTGCATTTTGATTTTTAAATTTTAAACAACTAACCGCAGCATCCTCCGCTTTTTTTATTCGAATCTTTTAGGCCTTCCTCCTTTTTTTTCATACTGCCACAACCACATCCTACATTTTTAATAAGAAATGCACCTATGATTAAAACCACCACAAGTATTATAACCTTCCACATTTTTACTCACCTCCTTAATGAGTCCGCCTCAGGCGGACGAATTAATCCCGACGAATGTGTAAAAATTTCAAGTATGTTTAAGCGAGGGGCGATTAATTCCAGACAAACCAAACAAATAGATAGGCTGCGCTAACTGCTACCAAGGTAAATGGCAGGCCTATCTTCACAAAATCCTTAAATTTAACGGTATAGCCTTCTTTTTTTAAAAGCCCGCAGGCGACAATATTTGCTGATGCGCCGATCGGCGTGATATTTCCTCCCAAACTGGTTCCAATAAGCAAGCCAAACAAAAATAAGGAAGGATTTATATGGAGATTGTTTGATATTGAAATCGCTACGGGAAGCATGGCTACTAAAAACGGCACATTATCTATAAATGCAGATAGAAATACTGACATAAAAACAAGTACGGTATATCCTAGGAATATATTTTCTCCTACAACACCTGAAAGATACCTTGAAATAGTACCAACCCACCCGGTTATGGTGATACTACCGACGATAACAAAAATTCCTGCAAGGAAAAAGGTAGTTTCCCAGTCCAACGATCTCAATCCTTCTAAAATGGAACCCTTATTTACAAATTTTTCCCAGAGTATTGAAATAATACCAAATATCATGCAGATTAGCCCGGCCATATAGGAAAAACCTGTATCAAAAAAGGAGGACATCGCCAATAAAAAGACTAAACTCACTAAAAGGATTGTGGGCACCCAGGATTTTACTTTCTCAAGGGGTAAAAGCTTGATTTTTTCTTTATGATGCCTGAAAATAAAATATAAGACTACAAATGAAGTCAATGCGCCCAATTCAACCGCAAAAAATATGCTTGGTTTTCCTTTATAAAAGAAAAAATCCATGAAATTCATCTTCGCAAAACCCCCTAAAAGCATGCTGGGCGGGTCACCTATTAAAGTAGCCGTGCCCTGAAGGTTGCTTGACACGGCAATAGCAATCATCATGTTAGTTGGATTTATCTTCAATTTTTTTGCTAATGACAGGGCGATAGGAGCAACGATTAAAACAGTAGCAACATTTTCCACAAAAGCCGATATAAAACCTGCTAATAAGCAAATTAACAGTATTGCCCATGCGGTATTCTTTGCCCTATCCACGATTATCTCAGCAATATAAGCAGGGACTCTACTTTCCATAAAAATATCCGCCACTATCAGGGTTCCTATAAATATACCCATTACATTCCAGTTTATGGAAAGGAAAGCTTCTTTAATAGAGACCACCCGACTTAAAATAAGCAAAATTGCTGCTATCACTGCTATATGCGTTCTTCTCTTAGGCAAAAATATAAAAAGTAAATAACTAACGATGAAAATGATTAAAGAAATTATTTTTGGTGTCATACTAACTTTCGTTTAACAAGCTTTTGTTCTTCACGCCAGGAATAAAGCGTTGGCACAATAAACCAGGTAATCATCTCAATAGTCATACCGCCGATAGAAGGAATCGCCATCGGCTGCATTATTTCGGCACCCGTTCCTTTTAAAAACATAATCGGCATAAGTGCAACAATAGTGGTTATAGTAGTCAGGAATGCCGGCCGGATTCTGCCTAAACCGGCATAGACAGTTGCTTCAACAACATCCTGGCGCGTCTTCATCTTGTCCCGGCGCTCCTTAAACACATCATCGAGATAGGTGGTGATTAATACTCCGTCATCCACTGCTACGCCAAAAAGGGCGATAAAACCCACCCAGACCGCTACCGAGAAATTAAATCCAGAGAAAGCCAGAAGCCAGACGCCGCCAGCCAAGGTTACCGGAACTGCCGTAAAGATAAATACTGACTTTGTAATGGAGTGAAAATTCATATAAATAAGCATAAAGTTTATCAATAAACTTATGGGCAAAAGCACCGCGATTTTATTTCTTGCCCGCACCTGATTTTCAAACTGGCCTGACCATTTCAGGAAATACCCTTGAGGAAGCTTTACCTTATCTGCCACCACCTTGGATGCCTCTTCCACAAAACCCACCATATCCCTGCCGCCGCGCACATTCATCAGAACATAGGCGCGCAGGAGTCCATTTTCTGAATTAATCATCGCTGGCCCGGTAACAAAATATATATCCACTAATTGCGCAATAGGAATCTGCGCTCCGTCTTTAGTGGAAACGAGTATACGTCGTAACGCATCAATATTATCGCGTAATTCGCGTGCGTAACGAACCCTCACCGGATAACGCTCTCTTCCTTCTACGGTGGTGGTAAGGTTTTCTCCTCCAATAGCCATCTCCATTACATCCTGCACTTCGCGGATAGATATTCCGTAACGCGCAAGCTGTTCCCTTTTTATCTTAAATTCAATATAGGGCTTACCCACAATCTTCTCCGAATACAGGTCTACTGCGCCCGGAACAGTACGCACTACATTTTCCACTTCCTGGGCAATCTCCTCTAGTTTACTTAAGTCCGGGCCAAAGACCTTTACGCCTACTGAGGTACGTATTCCGGTTGCCAACATATCAATACGATTAACAATGGGCTGGGTCCAGATATTGGAAACTCCCGGTAACTGCAACGCGGCATTCATTTCCTGTATAAGCTTTTCTTTGGTTATGTCTTTACGCCACTGGTTCTTAGGCGTTAAGGTAATAATCGTCTCAAACATCTCTACCGGCGCAGGGTCAGTGGCGCTCTCGGCGCGGCCGACTTTTCCGACCACCATCTCCACTTCGGGAAATGACTTGATGATTTTATCCTGGATATCGATTACCCTTATTGCCTCTGTCAGCGATACCGAAGGCCGCATCACCGGCATAAACAATATTGAGCCCTCGTCAAGAGGCGGCATAAATTCACGTCCGATGCGCGGGGCAAACCAAAACCAACCTAAACTTAAAGCAGTGACTAATATTAAAGCTAAAAATGACTTTATTTTTTTGGGAAGGATAAATGCTAGCGTTGCAATAACAATAACTAAAAATATGCTGATAGATACGATATCTTTAGGAAAGATAAAAGCTAAACTGGTAATCAGCACAATTGCCGGGATAAGCAAAAATGTTACCCGGTGGTTCAGGCACCAGCGTAAAATCCTCTCATAATGATGCTGAAGCCCCCTTACCAGAGGGTTTTCCTCCGGCGGCCGCAGCCGGCCTTTTAAGAAATATAGAGCTAGGACAGGCGTAAGGGTTAAAGCCACAACTACTGAGGCAAGTAGGACAAGAGTCTTGGTCCAAGCTAAAGGATTGAAGAGCTTTCCTTCTTGCGACTCCAGGGCAAATACAGCCATAAATGAGACCACGGTAGTTAGAACAGCAGTCATTACTGCTGAGCCAATTTCACTGGCAGCGCCAAATACTACATCCAGACGCGTCTTTAATCCCTTCTTTATCTCTTCGGCATGAATGATTAGATGCCGGTAAGCATTCTCAGTCATGATAATACCCATATCTACCAGGGTTCCGATAGCAATAGCAATACCGGACAAAGACATTATATTGGAATCTATTTTTAGATAATACATGGCAATAAAAGCCATTAATACTGAGAAAGGCAAGGCAAGGCAGATCATTATACCTGCCCAGATATGCGCTAAGAACGGCACCACCACTGCCATCGTGATAATAAGCTCTAAAATTAAGGCCTCGCGTAAAGTTCCGATAGTGCGATGAATGAGTTCGGTGCGATCATAAAAGGAAACAATCTTTACGCCCGGCGGTAACCCTTTTTCCAGTTCCTTGATTGCTTCTTTTACGCGATGGATTACCTGCATGGCATTCTCGCCATAACGCATCAACACTACTCCGCCTACTGCCTCCTGGCCGTCTTTATTCAGCGCGCCTCGCCTGAATTCAGGGCCTAACTGCACAACAGCAATATTCTTTACTGTTACCGGCACGCCGTTATACTCACCCAGCACAATATTCTCAATATCCTCTAAAGATTTAATAAAACCCATGCCGCGGATGATATATTCCATGGCATTATTTTCAATAACCTTGGCGCCCACATCAATATTGGATTTCTTTACTGCTTCCATTATTTCGCCTAAATGCACGTTATAGGCAAGCATTTTATTGGGGTCAATATCTATCTGATACTGTTTGACAAAACCGCCGACAGAGGCCACCTCGGATACACCTTCAACAGAATTAAGTTGATAGCGGATAAACCAATCCTGCAGGCTCCTTAATTTATCAATGCTGTAACCCTCGCCTTCTACCGTATACCAGAATACCTGGCCAAGGCCGGTGGCATCCGGGCCTAAAACCGGGACCACCCCCATTGGCAGGCGGCCGGAGGCGAGATTTAATTTTTCTAAGACGCGCGAGCGCGCCCAATAATAATCTATCTTATCGTGAAAGATAAGATAGACCTCTGAGAAACCAAAAGCAGATGAGGCGCGGATAGTTTTTACGCCCGGAACACCGCGCAGGGAAACAGATAGGGGATAGGTTACCTGATCCTCCACATCCTTGGCAGAGCGTCCCGGCCACTCAGTGTAGACAATAACCTGTTTTTCTCCGATATCCGGTATGGCATCAATCGGAATATTGGTTATTGCCCAAAGCCCCCAGAAGAAAACCGCAATGTAAATGACAAAAACCACAAAGGGCGTTCTTAAACAATAATTTATTAATTTATTAATCATCTTCTGCCTCTATTTATTAATGCCTATGCTGCGTTTTTATATCCTGTCCTGCCTGTGTTTCTTCTCCTTTTATCTCAGTGGCGCTCCCCCATAAAGCAGACATACCGCCGGTAAGCTGGCTCTGGGAATCAATCAAAAAATTACCACGCGTAACTACAATATCATTTTCCTTTAGGCCTTTTATTACCGGAAAAAACTTACGCTCCTGTCCATCAACTATAGCAATTGCCTCAGGACCAAGCTTTACCTCTTGAGCCTTGAACTCGCTTTTACCTAAATCTATATAAACAATCTTTCTTATACCCGTATCTAGGACTGCCTCGCGCGAAACTGATAACTGTTTTCCCATATCAATATGGATAAAAATATCCCCGTACATATTAGGTTTGAGTTTGGACTCTTTGTTATCAATCAATGCGCGGATTCTTACACTGCGCGTTATAGGGTCTAGCACTGAATCAATTGCTTTGATTGCGCCGCTAAATTCCTCATTAGGATACGCAATGGTAGTCAAGGTTATATGATCTCCTACTTTGATAGAACCAATATCATATTCATATATTATAGCATAAGCCCAGACATAGGGACTTTTGGCATCAGAGATTAACAGACTGCGGTCACTTTCATTTCTATTCTTTAGCTCTTCAATCTGCTCATCACTTAGACCGTTTAGCCTGAGTTTCAAACGAGAGGCCTCAACAAGGGCTTTTGAGCGTTCTATAACTTCGCTAACTCCACTTTTTTCTACCTCTTTTAATGTTCGGCTTGCCTCTATAAACTCTTGCTCGGCCTTATAAAGCTCTGGGTCATAGGCAATCTTTGCCACAGTGCGAATTACCTGCATCAAAGGAAGCGCTTGGCTTATTTCAGTTTTTACTCCAATCAGTTGGGCCTGTGCTTGTGTTATCTTAACTACGGAGCCTTGAATTTCTGATGCCGAAATTTTTTCTTCTGGCGCACTAACTTTTTCTATTAGATTCATTCCACAAATTGGACACTTACCTGGCTTATCTGAAACTACCTGTGGATGCATTGCACAGGTATAGACTTTCTTTTGTTTTGTTATCTCTTTTTCTGGCTGTTCTTTTTTTATCTCTTGCTTGCTTGTCCGTTGTTTCTGGTGGGTGAAGTGGTCATCTTGGGCAAAACACGAAAAATTTAAAATCCAAAATGCAAATATCAAAATGCAAAATGACAATGCAAAATGCAAAATTTTTGCCTGCCCGCCGTTTTGTTTTGGCGGGCGGGGATTTTGATTTGTAATTTTGGTATTTGATTTACCAAGTTCAATAATGAAGTGCAACACTTAGGATAATCATGTATCCTAGGTGTTATGAAAAATAAAAACTATAAACAGCTCTCCTGCGA
>JAGVOB010000136.1 GCA_020052955.1 Candidatus Omnitrophota bacterium
TCGAAAACTTGTTAAACAATCGCCCCCGGAAGTGTTTAAATTATAAAACTCCTTCCGAGGTATTTACTGATAGCGTTGCACTTGCTGGTTGAATGTAGTCATTGAAATTTTGGATTTATTTGGTAATTTGAATTTTGGTATTTATAATTCTATGTTCAGTCATTAAATGAAAACATATAATAAAATCTGCATCATAGGGGTGGGGCTCATAGGAGGCTCATTGGGCCTGGCATTAAAGAGGCATAAGATAGCCTCTCATATAGCAGGCTTTGGTAGAAATCCTTCCAGGTTGAAAGAGGCCAAGAAATTGGGAGCGATAGACAGCTGTCATCTCAACCTCAAGGATGCGGTAAAAGATTCAGATATAATAGTGATTGCAACCCCCGTTGGTAAGATTGCCGGATTTGCCAGGGAGGTTTTCCGGTATGCCAAGAAGGGTGCTATTGTAATAGATACGGGGAGTACGAAGTCTAGTATAGTAAGTTTGATAGAGCGCATGAAACCACCCGGTATAAATTTCGTTGGCTGCCACCCGTTAGCAGGTTCTGAAAAATCCGGTATAAGGCACGCTTCTTCAAATCTCTTTAATAATTCCCACTGTATAATAGCCAAGACTAAAAAAACCGATGAAGTCTCATTAAAAGAAGTTTTATCCATCTGGGAGAGGGTTAAAGCTAAGGTGGTTATTATGAGCCCGGATGCACACGACAGGTTGCTTGCTTTTATAAGCCACCTTCCGCATGTATTAAGCGTAGCGCTTGTGCATACAGTAAGTTCAAATGATTTTAAATTTGCCGCAGGAGGACTTACCGATACGACCCGCATTGCCTCTAGCGAGCCAATAATGTGGCGCGATATATGCCTGACAAACAAGGCCAATATTTTAAAAGCCATAGATAACTACAAAAGAAATTTGGATAAAATAGCCCAGCACATAAGAACCTCTGATGCTTCAGGTATACTGAGAGAGTTTAAAAGGGCAAATGAAAAAAGAAGCATTCATCTAAGATAGAATTCATGAAGAGAAGCTTTATCGTGGCTATAGACGGCCCTGCCGGTTCAGGTAAAAGTACGGTTGCAAAAAATGTAGCAAAAAAAATGAACTTTCTCTATATCGATACGGGGGCTATGTACAGGGCGGTTACCTTGAAGGCATTAAGGGAAAAGATTAACCTTAATGATGCCGATGCCGTGGCGGATGTAGCAAGGAGGTCTAAGGTAGGATTAAATACAAACAACAAGGGCAGGCAGAGGATATTTCTTAACGGAGAAGATGTGACAGGCAAGATAAGGACTCCCGAGCTTACCAGGTGCGTCGCATTTATTGCAAGGGTAAAAAGGGTAAGAGAGCATATGGTTAAGCTGCAGAGGAAGCTAGGCGAGAGCGCAGACAGCGTTCTAGAAGGAAGAGATATAGGTACGGTGGTGTTTCCGGATGCCGACATAAAGTTTTATCTGGATGCATCCTTTAAAGAGCGCACGATGAGGAGATTCAAGGAGCTTAAAGCGTCCAAGCCGGATATCAGGTTAAGAGATATCGCTAATGACCTAAAGGTACGCGACAGAAAAGATATTACCAGAAAATACGCACCTTTAAAGAAAGCAGGTGATGCTATATGCATAGATACGACACGTCTAAGCATAGAGGAGGTTACCGATAAACTTCTGGGTATCATAAAGCCATATTTTGTCCCCCCTGCTTTCTTGCGAAAGCAAGAAGGGGGGACAAAATATGCCCGAAGGGCCGACCCCTAGAAATTGCGAATGCAATTTCCAGGATAAAGTCCCCGCAATCTTTTTAAGATTGCAGGGGATCGGGGTAGGCCACATACCGCAAGCGGTATGTGGACACCCAAAATTTGCATTAAGAATTATAATTTATTCCAACTCTTTGTTATTAGGCCCTTCCTTAAAAGGATTAGGAAGGCCTATCCTTTAGGATTAAAATATTTATTCTATTGCTCGCCCGCCAAGGGCGGGCAGGCATCATAGAAAAGTATAGGTAAATTTTGGGATAAAGCAGAAATATTGAGATTTTATACATTCGCGGGCCAGCAAAGTCCCGAGCTAAACGAGGGGAACAATGGCCGGTTCCTTCGCAAAAGCTCAGGACACTGAGCAAAGCGAAGTGCAGTATGAGCCATACGGAAAGGAGTTATGGAAGGCTTTATGATATATATATTTATTCGCTTTATATGTTTTTGCTTTTGCAGGATATTTTTTAGATTCAAGATCTTTGAAAGGCATAGGATTCCTAAAAAGGGCCCTCTCATAATAGCAAGTAACCATGCAAGTTTTTTAGACCCTGTTATTATAGGTGTTGCTTCTCCGAGAATGCTTAATTTTATGGCAAGGCACGATCTTTTTCATAATAAATTCTTTAGGTGGTTCTTAAGGGGCCTTAATACATTCCCGGTAAAGAGGGAAGGCAGCGCCTTGAGCGCGTTTAAGGAGGCGATTAGAATATTAAGGGAACGAAAGGCGCTGGTAGTTTTTCCTGAAGGCACCAGGAGCAAGGATGGCTCTCTTAGAAGGGCTCATTCCGGAGTAGGACTTCTTGCCGTAAAGACCTCTAGCACAGTCGTACCTGTATATGTAGACGGCACGAGAGGCGCATTGCCCAGGGGAGCCTTTTTTATAAGGTTTAAACCCGTAAGGGTATATTGCGGAAAGCCGCTTAAGCCCGGAGATAGCTTGAAGCGAGAAGGAGAGGATATCTATCAGAGGTTTGCAGATTCTGTAATGGAGAGTATCTCGGCGTTAAGGCTTATGGCAATTAAAAAGGGTTGACTATAATGTCTTGTCAGGTAAATAATACTTTAATCTAAAAATCAAAATGCAAAAACCAAAATTACAACTAAAAAATCAAAATTTAACTTCTGAGCACCTTTTACTGCCTATCTTTTTACCTAATTTTTGGATTTTGATATGTCATTTTGATATTTGATTTTTGATATTTGAATTTAATATGATAACAGGACTTTGTTAGTTTTTCAGATTTTTCTTAAAGCGTTGAGATTGGATTTTGTATAAAGAGGCAGCGAGTTCCTTGTTCTTTGAGAGTAAGAAA
>JAGVOB010000182.1 GCA_020052955.1 Candidatus Omnitrophota bacterium
AGACAAGATATAAAAACAAAGAGAAAACGCTCTTAACTGTAAATTACTGACATTTTTAATTTGCAAAAAACCTGACATTTTCTATTTGCGTTTACATTAAAACATTATTTACTTGACAAGGCAATATACAATCAATGACCAGAAAAGATAATATAAATTATAAGTTAGGCCGTAACAATGAATTGCTTATCTTAAGGGATGCTAAGGCGGTGAAGCCAAAAGGTAATTTTATACTGGCTAAAAATTCGCTCCTTTACAGATTTGATGATTTAAAATCCTGGAGGCAGACTTTAAACCTGCCGAGTAGGAAAGAATTTGTAGGAAGTTGGCGATTAGACAGTAATCACGATTTGGAATTTGTTTTGAGAGATTCTCAAACGGCGCAAGAAGGCAGCGTTCTTAAATTCAAGGGAGAGATAATCGCAGTAGAGGCTGACAGGTTAGTGTTTACTTTTTCCTCTAAAAAAGAAGACAATGTCTATAAGACACAGCTTATAAAACTGTCCGGCAGGTGGTGCTCTGATAAGTATAACAGGTTAATATTTAATGTTAAGAGAAAAACGGAGGATGAAGACCTTATTATCTTTGACGGTACTTGGGAGTTAAATGATAACCAAAGGATTATATATCGCTATGAAAAGGAAGATTTACTCAGGAGGACGAAGATTGAAAAGACGCTGGCCTTTAACGGCTTCTGGGATATGGCCGGCAGGAATAGATTGAGTTATCTATTGGAAAAGACGGAGAATTCAGTATTTTCTTTCAAGGTTCAACTTGAAAATCCGCCTATTATAGCAAGAGAAGGTGCTATTAAATATAGACTAGGAATAGGAGCATCCGGAAGCAGAGCATCAGATATAAAGTCTATTGTTTTATTCGGCGCATGGAGAGTTAGCAAAAAATCAGAGATAACCCTTGAAATGGAATATGAAAAAAGTGTTTTTAGAAGCATCGTATTCTTAAGCAGTTATTATATGACAGGTAAAGATAAGATAATGATAAGGCTTAAAACTAAGGCCGGCGAAGACTTGGATATGGGGCTTGTATTTGAGCGCAGATTTTTGAGCGATGAAAGGGCAGTATTTTTAGGATTTAAGAAAAGGGGCAGCGAAAAAATGATAGAGGCCGGCATTAGGTTGCCGTGGTAGGTTAACAAGGGGGGCATATGCAAAAACTTGTAAAAACCTTTCAAAAAAACAAGTTTCAGGAAGTGAGAGTGGCAATAACCGAATTCCGAGATAATGACCTGATAGATATCAGGGTGTGGACAAACCGCCCGGGTTCCGAGGAAAAAGTGCCTACTCCTAAGGGTGTAACTATAAATATTTCGCTTTTCCCCGAGCTTAAGGATGCGGTTCTGGCTCTGGAAAAGGAGTTAAGGGATAACAATTTACTATGAAGCTCCACGGCTTAACAGCCGTAGTTTCTAACTTTTGGTCCTCCGCTCATGGAGCGGAATCCCGCCCGTCCCGCCTTTTGGCGGGACTGGGTGCGGGATAAACCCAAATTTTGCCCCGAGAGATTCGCACCCAGAAATTTCCTGCCCGTAGAGCGAGAAATTTCGGATACTTTAGTCCTGGGAATGCCTGCCCGTAGGGCGAGCATTCCCAGGGGAGAATCTCCGAGACTTGAGTCCCTGCCCGCAGGGCGCCTAATGGCTGAAAAATCCGGGATAACTAAATCGTAAACAGCTAATCCCGTCACCAGAGCGGGCAAATGGCGGATCGGGACGTCGCCCCAAGATGGGTGTGGGGCTCCAGAAACGCCGGTAGCCCGGTATAGCTGAAATAATATCGCAATATTTTTAAATATGCCAGTCTTTGAAATAGAGACCCCGGTCAGTGAAATAATAGAGAGGACTTATAACGTAAAAAGTTTTAGGTTTGCCTCTCCGACAGACGCCTCGTATAAGCCGGGCCAGTATCTATTTATAACCGTGAATAGCCATAGAACAGGACTTACAAAACCCCTTTCCATATCCTCTTCCCCCACCGAAAAGGGATTTATAGAATTCACCAAGAAGCTCACCGATTCGGAATTCTCGCGGGTTCTGAAAGAGATGAAAATAGGTGAACAGATAAAGGTAAAATTTCCATTGGGAAGCTTTACCTTTACCGGTGAATATGAAAAAATTGCATTTCTGTCTGGGGGTATAGGCATTACGCCCGCGATGAGCATCATTAAATACGCAACCGATATGAAATTGAAGTCGAGCATCGTGGCGATAGATAGTAATAGCAGGATAGAGGATATAGTATTTAAAAGAGAGTTGGATCTTATGCTTAAGGAAAATACCAATCTGCGCGTTATTTATACCCTTACGGACTCCAATCGCGACCTGTCTAATTGGCAGGGATGCAGAGGTTATGTAACAAGAGATACGATAAAGACCAATATCCCTGATTATATGGAAAGAAGATTCTATCTGTGTGGACCTCCCTTAATGGTAGATGCCATGACAAAACTTTTGATGGATGAGATTAATATTAAAAAGGAAAACATTATTTTAGAGAATTTCTTTGGATATTAATAATCTACAAGAAGCTAGAAATAATGTAATTTTAAAAAAATATATTAGGATTTTTATCAGGCTTTTATTAAGGAGAGATAAAAGGTGATTAAAGAGATTATTTTTGGCCTTACGGGAGGGTTGGGTTTATTTATCTATGGAATATGGCAGATGAGCGACGGCCTGAACAAGGCCTGCGGCGAAAGAGTGAGAAAGATTTTAAATAATCTCACAGGGGGGCCGATAAGGGGCGTGTTAGTCGGCACATGCATAACAAGTATAATTCAGTCCTCTTCCGCTACAACGGTAATGTTGATAGGATTTGTAAATGCGGGGCTTATGTCTCTTATTCAGGCATTAGGCGTTATATTTGGCGCTAATATCGGCACTACTATTACTGCTCAGTTAATAGCTTTTAAGCTCACAGATTATGCCCTTCCGATTATCGGGGTGGGAATGATTACCATGTTTCTCGCCAAAAGAAAGAGGCACAAATATATAGGAGAGTTCCTGCTGGGTTTTGGAATTCTCTTTTTGGGTTTAAATATATTAACAGCCGTGGTTAAGCCGTTGGGACAGTATGCAATATTTAGCAATGCGTTAGTAAATTTCAGTAAAAACCCAATCCTGGGAATCCTAGCAGGCACGGTTATTACAGCAATATTGCAAAGCAGTTCCGTTACAACGGGTATGGTTTTATCTTTATCTATGGCAAACTTACTGACTTACGCATAAGTAATAGAAACACTATTTCCACGGCAAATCTGAAGCCCGTATGCATGACCATAAGAGACGTTGGGAGTTCCGAATCCTATA
>JAGVOB010000206.1 GCA_020052955.1 Candidatus Omnitrophota bacterium
AGACAAGATATAAAAACAAAGAGAAAACGCTCTTAACTGTAAATTACTGACATTTTTAATTTGCAAAAAACCTGACATTTTCTATTTGCGTTTACACAGTTGGCAAATTTTTCTTGACAAAATAATATGACTGCTATATTATTTACCATATAGGTTCCGAAAGGATTAAAAGGGAATTCCTAAAAAAGGAACGGTCCCGCCGCTGTAACCCAGCCCTTTTCAGTTTTACTGAAAAGGGAACTCTTTTGGCGTATTTATGCCACTATCCTGAATGTCCGGGATGGGAAGGTTGCTAAAAGGGCTGGGTAGTCAGAAGACCTGCCTATATTAGCTTATGGCTAATAGCAAATAGCCTATGGTCATAAGTGCTTCGCGGAAAGGGCCAAAGTTAAAAAAGGGTGCAACCCTTGACGGTATACCGTCAAGGGTTATTTTTTTGACTAATTATGACCAGACTGATTTTGATTAGGCACGGTGAGACAGATTACAATATGGAAAAAAAATATTGCGGTTTTAGTGATCCGCCCTTAAACAAGAACGGAATCTGGCAGTGTGAAAGATTATCTAACGGGTTATCAGGGTTAAAAATAGATAAGGTTTGTTCAAGCGATTTAAAGCGTGCTTTCCAATCAGCAGATATAATTTTTAAAAAGTTTCCTATTGAGCAGTTAAAGAATTTTCGAGAATTGAATTTCGGGGTCTTCGACGGATTAACATATGAGGTTATAATCAAAAAATATCAAACCTATTACGTAAATTGGATGAGTAACCCTGTAAGCATTAAGGTTCCAAATGGTGAGGGATTGATGGAGTTAAATAGGAGAGTCAAAAATGGATTACATAATATCCTTTCAAATTATGAAGGAAAAACCGTAGCTCTTGTTACTCATTTTGGACCAGTAAGCCTTATCCTCTGCGATGCGCTGAAACTTGGATTAAATATGTTCTGGCATATAGGACAGGACCTAAGCGCACTTAATATAGTAGATTATTATGATCATTCAGAGGCCAAGGTTGTCAAATTGAATGATACCTCTCACCTTAATAAAAAGGAGGCCCCTTAAAATAATGGATAAATTCATTTTTATATTAGGGGGGGTAAGAAGCGGCAAAAGCCGCTATGCCTTAGAATTAGCAAAGCGTCTTTCTAAAAAGGTGCTTTACATTGCAACCTGTACCGGCGCTAGCTTAGACTATGAGATGAAGAAGAGAATAACTCTGCATAAAAAAACAAGGCCCAAACACTGGAGAACCATAGAGGCCGGCAGCGATATTAACTTCTTATTACAAAAGTTTAATGATAGATATAACGTCATAATAATTGACTGTATAGGCCTGCTTGTATCAAATCTTTTGGAACAAGGGTTAACAGATAAGAAGATTCATAATGTTTTTAAAGATATGTCAGGTGTTATTTCTGAAGGTAAATGCACAACCATAGTGGTTTCTAATGAGGTGGGCTGCGGAATAGTTCCCGATAACTATTTGGCAAGAAGATTCAGGGATTCACTCGGATTAGTTAATCAGGTTATGGCGGGTTATGCCGGTAAGGTTATATTTATGCAGTCAGGTATACCGGTCATAATAAAAGGGAGGTAAGCAACATTAAAATAACCAAGCACCAAATTCCAAACACCAAATAAATTTCAATACCCAATAATTAATAACCAAACCCTAAGGCCAAGGATATGTTTGATTATTGGTGTTTTGGTCATTGGTTATTATTTGGTTATTGTAATTTGATGCTTGGTTATTGTATCTACTATAATACATATTATATGAGGAGATTTATAAATGGAAATTATAAGTAAAACAATAAGTAATATTACGGATATAGCGCATTCCTTGTCAGAAGGAACCCAGGAGCGCTTAGATAGCCTAACAAAGCCTCAGGGTAGCCTGGGAAGATTGGAGGAGTTTGCCAAGCAGATTGTGGAAATAACCGGGAATGAAAACCCGCAGCTTAAAAACAAGGTTGTAATTACCATGGCTTCTGACCATGGAGTTGTTAAAGAGGGGGTGAGCGCATTTCCCCAAGAGGTTACAGCACAGATGGTATATAATTTTATTAGGGGCGGAGCTGGTATAAATGTTCTGGCAAGATATGTAGGTGCCAGGGTGGTTGTTGTGGATATTGGAGTTGCATGTGAGTTAGACCCATCCTTTAAAGGAATAGGATGGTCTATCCCTGCTGGATTAGAACCTCATCCGAAACTTGTTACTAAAAAGATAAACTATGGTACTAAGAATATGGCCGAAGGACCAGCCATGACAAGGCAGGAGGCTATTAGGTCAATAGAGGCCGGTATAGAGGTATTTGAAAACGAGTATCAAAAAGGCTTGCATATTGTGGGTACGGGAGATATGGGAATAGGTAATACAACAGCTTCAAGCGCTATAGCGGCTAGCATAACGGGTTATTCCGTAAAGGATTTAACGGGAAGGGGAACAGGTGTAAATGATAAAGCTTTTGCTAAAAAAATTAAAACGATTAAGAGAGCTCTCGAGATAAATAAGCCGGATCCAAAGGATGCTCTTGACGTCCTGTCTAAGGTAGGCGGATTTGAAATTGGTGGTTTGATGGGCGTTATTCTGGCAGCGGCTTCAAAAAAAGTTCCTATAGTATTAGATGGTTTTATATCGGGAGCAGCTGCTATCCTAGCCTTTAAACTAGAGCCAAAGGTGAAAGAGTATATGTTTGCGGCCCATTGCTCAGTAGAAAAAGGGCATAGAGTCATCCTTGATTATATAGGCCTTAAGCCAGTGCTAGATTTAAACCTGCGACTTGGAGAGGGCACAGGAGCGGTTTTGGGTATGCTTATAATAGAATCGGGGGTTAAAATCCTTGCTGAAATGGCTACATTTAAAAGTGCATCTGTTTCTGAAAAGATTGACATACAAAGAGAGACGGTCAAACCATGAAAAAATTTTTAATCGCCTTGCAATTTCTGACCGTATTTCCTGTAAAAATTAAATCTGAAATAAAAGAAAAAGATTTTGGCGTCTCTCTTTTATATTTTCCCCTCGTCGGACTTCTCATGGGCATTTTATTGTCGCTGGGCGCTTTATCATTTTCTTTCCTTCCCACTCTTGTTAAAAGCACGATGATTTTAATACTGTCTATTTTTATCACCGGCGGCATTCACCTGGACGGATTTGCAGATACCTGCGATGGTTTTTGCGCTTCTAAGTCTAGAGAGGAGATTTTGAATATAATGCGCGACAGCCGTATTGGCGTAATGGGAGCTACAGGAATAGGCTGTTTGCTACTGTTTAAATTTTCTCTTTTGGCGGGCATTCCGCAAAAATTCCTTTGGAAATCTCTTGTTATGACATTGACATTTGCGAGGTGGTCGCAGGTTATTGCATGTTATAGGTCTAAATATGCGCGTAGAGACGGGAAGGCCGGTCTTTTTATAAAATATGCCAATAGAAAAGCGCTTCTTATCGGTGGCCTAGTTACCTTAGCCGTTTTTCTGGTAATAGCACAATCAAAAGGGCTTGTCTTGTTTATTCTTTCTTTAATCCCCGTATTTTTATCCATTAATTTTATACAGAAGAAAATCGGAGGCATGACAGGAGATACTATTGGTGCGGTAAATGAGATAGCAGAATGTGCGGTACTATTTGGGTCTATTTTTTAAAAAAATGGCTAATCAGACACACGGCGGGAATATAAATTATTTTTCGAAGAAATATAAAATTCCGGAAAGAAAGATAATCGATTTTAGCGCAAATATTAATCCTTTTGGCCTGTCACCTATTACAAAAAAAGCTATTCAGAAAAGCGTTAAATCGGTTATTCATTATCCCGACCCCAAAGCGGAATCTCTTAGAAAAAGCTTAGCAGAATTTCATAATATAGATATAAAAAATCTACTTATTGGAAACGGTTCGATAGAATTGATATATCTTTTATCACAAGCATTAAAGCCCCAGAAAACCCTTATACCGGTGCCTGCATTCAGCGAATACGAACTCGCCGCTAAAATTAATGGGTCCAAGATATTTTTTACTTCCCTAAGCGAAAAAGAGGATTTTAGTATTAAAAAGAATGAAATTATGAAGCTTATTCCTAAGGTTGATCTTGTTTTTATCTCTAATCCTAATAGCCCCACAGGAAAGCTCTTTTCGCCAGAGGATATATTAGCGCTCATAAAAAAAGGAATTGACTATAAAACTATTGTTGTGATTGATGAGGTATTTATAGATTTCGTAATTAATTTTGAAAGATTTACAATGATACATAGGGCAATTAGGAATAAATATCTCCTCGTATTACGCTCTTTAACAAAATTTTTTGCCATTCCTGGATTAAGGTTAGGATATATAGTTGGACATAAGAGCCTTATAAACAAAATAGGTTTATTTAGCTATCCTTGGAATATAAATAGTTTAGCTCAGGTTGCGGGTAGGGCTGCGCTATCAGATTATAATTATATGAGTGAAAGCAGAAAATTTATTGAAAATGAGAGGGTTTTTCTTTTTAATAAACTAATAAATATAGACAGCATACATGCGTATCCCTCATCAACTAATTTTATTCTTTGTAAAATAATAAAAAAAAAATCTGATGAACTACCTCGCAGCAAGCTACGAGGTATCAACTTTCTTAAAAAACAGAACACAGCAAGCTGCGGAGAATTAACCTCTCGTCCCGCCAAAGGCGGGATTAACGCAAAAAAATTGACGGAATATTTAGGAAAAAAGGGCATTATGATAAGAGATTGCTCTAACTTTAGGGGATTAAATGATAAATTTTTTAGGGTAGCGGTTAAAAAAAGGAGAGAAAATTTAAAACTTGTCTCTCGCTTAAAGGAAATATTGCTCTGATGGCTGCGAAGGCATTACATATATGCGGAACAGGTTCCGGCGTGGGCAAAAGCGTCATAGTTACTGCCTTATGCAGGATTTTTTTACAGGATGGTTTCAGGACAGCTCCATTTAAGGCGCAAAATATGGCTTTAAACTCATTTGTAACAAAAGACGGCAGGGAGATAGGCCGTGCGCAGGCAGCTCAGGCCCAGGCCTGCAAAATAGAGCCATCAGCCGATATGAACCCAATTCTTATAAAACCTACTACTGATACAGGTGCGCAGATAATTTTAAGAGGAAAACCCATAGGTAATATGAACGCGATTGATTACGTTTCATATAAGAAAAAGGCATGGAAGACGGTTTTGAATTCATTCAGGTATCTTTCAGGGGTATATGAACTGATTGTCATTGAAGGCGCCGGTTCTCCTGCTGAGGTAAATCTTAAATCGCACGATATTGTAAATATGAAAATGGCGCAGGCCGCAGGCGCTCCTGTCGTATTGGTTGGTGATATCGATAAGGGTGGCGTATTTGCCTGGGTAGTGGGGACGCTCGAACTTCTTACAAAAGAAGAAAGAAAAAGGATAAAAGGTATTATAATAAACAAATTCCGGGGAGATAAAAGGTTGCTTGCCGGCGGCATAAAATTTTTAGAGAAAAAAACCGGCATAAGAGTTCTCGGAATTATCCCTTTTTTTAAGGATATAAGGATACAGGAAGAAGATTCAGTCTCCTTAGACCAGATGAAGAGTACAAATAGCAATGGCCGAAGTATGCTGAAAGTTGATATTGTATATCTTCCGCACATATCGAATTTTACAGATTTTGATGCCTTGAAGCTCGAGGGAGATGTCAGGTTAAACTATGTAAGATATCCCGAGGATTTAGACGGTTCAGACATAATTGTTATACCGGGCTCAAAAAATACAATCTCCGATTTATCTTACTTAAAAAGATCGGGTATTGCTAATAAGATACTGACTCTCATGAGGCAGGATACATCTTGTGTACTGATAGGTATTTGCGGTGG
This sequence comes from Candidatus Omnitrophota bacterium, assembly GCA_020052955.1. GTDB lineage: Bacteria > Omnitrophota > Gorgyraeia > VGKN01 > VGKN01 > JAGVOB01. The sequence goes on from JAGVOB010000206.1 coordinate 5,849, forward strand.
TTTTCAGATGCTTGGAGAAGAGATATTGGACCTAAAGTGGGTTGAGTCCTCTTCTGGAAAAGTTGAAGGCCTGGGGCTTTTACCTTTAAAAACCACATTTTCGGCACGTAAGAAGCTATCGCAGGTTGAAGCAAAAGATATCCGTACAGGACTTTACGTCTTTGGATACGAAATTCATCACGGAAAGACAGAACAGAAATCTTCATGCAAGGCCGTTTTTAAAATCCTAAAACGGGGCAATAAACTAATAAATAAAACAGACGGTGCCCAGAGCGCTGACGGCAGGATATGGGGGGCTTATATCCATGGTATATTCGATTCAGATGAGTTTAGGAGAGATTTTTTAAACAGGATAAGGGCTAAGAAAGGATGGGAGCCTATTGCTTCCAAGGTGCAGTTTGATAATGACCGAGAATTCGATAAACTGGCAAGAATTGTTAGAGAGAATATAGATATGGATTACCTTTACAGAAATGTACTAAAAATAAAAAAAGTATGAAACCGCATATTCCGCTTTTTATTCCTTTATTTATCGGCTATATTCTGGATTTGGTTTTTGGCGACCCCAGATGGATGCCTCATCCGGTAAAATTCATAGGTTATCTTATAAAGAAACTTGAGAACCCCTTTAGACGTTTTTTTAAATCAAATCAAAAATTAGCAGGATTCTTTTTTGTTTTTTTTATAGTATTTTTTGTTTGGCTTATTAGCTTTGCCCTTATCAAAAAGGCCACTGAAGCAGGGGTTATTTTTGGTATTTCTGTTTCTTCTTTTTTAATATATGCATCTTTGGCTATAAAAGACTTAAAAGTAGAAAGCATGGAGGTAGTTTATGCCCTTAAGAAAAATAATCTCTCGCTTGCGAGGGAGAAGCTGTCCATGATTGTTGGAAGGGATACAAATAACTTGAGCGAACAAGAGATTATACGCGCAACCGTTGAAACTGTTGCGGAAAATATCGTAGATGGCATAATAGCCCCGTTATTCTATGTATTTATAGGAGGAGTGCCACTAGCGCTAACCTACAAAGCCGTTAATACCCTGGACTCTATGGTAGGATATAAGAATGATAAATATATAGATTTCGGCTGGGCCTCTGCAAGACTTGACGATATCGCAAATTTTATTCCAGCAAGGATATCAGGCCTAGTTTTACCCATAGCAAGTTATATGATAGGCAAGAATGGCTCGGGTGCTTTAAAAATAGTTTTCCGGGATGGCAGAAAAAATCCCAGCCCTAATAGTGGTATTCCAGAAGCCGCTATTGCAGGAGCATTGGGTATTCAATTAGGAGGGATTAATTTTTATGATTCCGTTCATATTAGAAAGGGTTATATTGGAGATAATCTTAGTAGATTGGAAATAGGTCATGTCAATGATAGCGTAAAAATTGCATATATTTCTTCAGGTTTATTCTTAGCGGTAGGCATATTGATACGCTTTCTATTCTCAGCCTTATTTATCGTATAAAATGAAAGTTATTTCGTTATGGAGTGGAGGTAAAGATAGCTGTTTTGCCTGCTACAAGGCGATAGCTCATGGTCATAAGGTTTGCTATTTGTTAAATCTTATGGATATTGAGGCGAAAAGAACATTATCACATGGTTTTCCTATAGAACTTATGCTAGAACAGGTAAGATTGACAGGTATAGAATTGTTGCAGAAAGCAGTGCCCAGAGATAACTATGAGCAGGAATTTAAGTTTATCATTACCGAGTTACAGAAAAAGGAGGACATAAAAGGAATAGTTTTTGGAGATATTTATCTTGAAGAGCACAGGGACTGGATTAGGAGAATCTGTAAAGAACTAAGTATTAAGGCTATTTTGCCTCTATGGGGCATGAATACGTCAGATCTAATAACTGAATTTGTGAATAAAGGTTTTGAGGCGATAATAACTGTAATAAAGAGGGATATTTTAGATGAAAAGTGGCTAGCCCGAAAGATTGATAATAAGTTTATAAGAGATTTAGACATCGGCATAGACCCCTGCGGCGAGAAGGGAGAGTTTCATACGTTAGTATTGGCAGGGCCCTTGTTTAAGAGGCGCCTTGATATTCTAAAAAGCAGAAAGATTTTAAAAGGGGAAAATTTACATTTAGATATCTTAAGCTGGAGAACCCATGGAAAGCGTTAAGATGTTTATTTTTTTGTTTCTATTTGTGCCTTCCGTTGTTTTCGCTGAAAGTTTTGTGGATGCGACCGGATATGAGCTTGAAATAGAAACTCCTCCCAATAGAATAATATCCCTTGTGCCTTCGATTACGGAGGAGCTTTTTTCTTTAAATGTTCAGCAGAATATCATAGGAGTTACTGTATTTTGCGATCATCCAAAAGAAGCAACTGAAAAGGAAAAGGTAGGCACATTTTTGGAGCCTAATGTAGAAAAGATTTTAAGCCTTAAGCCGGACATAATATTTGCCACTAAAGAGGGGCATAACAAAGATGTCATTGATAGATTAAAGAGTTTTGGGGTGGTTGTTTTTGTGTTTGACGAGTGTAAAGACTTTAATGATATATCAAGCCAATATAAACTTCTTGCAAAAATAGTCGGTAAAGAGGAAGAATCGGAAGAGACACTTAAGCATTTGAGGAATAGAATAAATTCGATTGTATCAGAACTGGAGAGCGTTAATAAAAAAAGGATTTTCTGGGAAGTGGGAGCGAGCCCTCTCGTTAGCGTAGGAGGGGAAACTTTTGTAAACAATATTATAGTTTTGGCCGGGGGTATAAATATTGCGGGCGCAAGCAATATACGTTATCCCCGCTACAGTCGCGAGGATGTGATAAGACAAAATCCGGACGTGATAATCCTGGTTACAATGGGAGACGTTACTGCGGAAGAGCTTAAGAATTGGCAAAGCTATAAATATATTGAAGCGGTGAAGCAGGGTAAAATTTATATTGTGGATGGGCATAAATTTTGCAGCCCCACCCCTCATATGTTTACGGAAGCCCTCGAAGAACTCAAAGGATTAATTCACGATGAAAAGAAATAAGATAGGTATAGTTTTATTAATCTTAATCCTGGGCTTGGCGTCCTCAATTTTGGTGTCTGTTTTTTTTGGTGGCGGGAAATTCTCTTTTTCTGAGATACTATCAGGTATATTTTTAAAGTCTAAGATCCTGGAAATTATTGTTTGGAGAATAAGGGTGCCCAGGACTATTCTTAGTATTTTTGTTGGAGCGGGCCTTGCTGCAAGCGGTTGCGCCTTTCAGGCAATATTACGAAACCCGCTGGCAGAGCCTTATACGCTGGGGGTCTCTGGCGGTGCTGCGCTAGGAGTCAGCATAGGCGCTGTTCTTGGTTTAGGCGCCCTCAGCCTATCTATTTCTGCTTTTTTAGGGGCTCTTATATGTGTATTCCTTGTTTATGTAATGGCAACAAAAAGTCTTTTTTCCGTTAATACATTGATATTAGCGGGAGTAGTATTAAGCTTTGTGTTTTCTGCGCTTGTTTTATTAATATTTGCCGTCTGCAAGACAGAAAAGATTCATTCTACATTGCTCTGGTTGATGGGAGATTTGTCGTCAGCTAATTTAAATTTGATAAAAATTGTGTGTATGTCTATCGGGGCAGGGATTATAGCCCTTATTTTTCTTGGAAGGGAGATAGATATTCTCACCTTAGGAGAAGAAAAAGCTCATTATTTGGGAGTAGATTCCGCCAATGTTATAAAAGTGCTATTTGTAATATCTTCTTTAATTACAGGGGCCTGTGTGGCCTCGAGCGGAATCATAGGTTTTGTAGGCCTTATTATACCTCATTTTGTAAGGCATTTTACAGGGCCTAAGCATTCTGTTCTTATACCTACTTCCTGTGTCTGTGGAGCTATTTTTCTTTGTTTGGCTGATACCATTGCCAGAATAATTATCTATCCCATTGAGCTGCCGGTAGGGGCAATAACAGGAATTTTAGGAGGTGTGGTTTTGCTTTTCTTTATTATAAAGGGTAAAGAATGGACGATATTTTAAAATATAAATCAGCAAATATGAGTTGCAAAGCGCTATTAGAAGTTCAAGCTCTTAGCTGCGGGTATGGCAAAAAAGAGATAATTAAAGACATATCGTTTTCCGTTAAAGAGGGTGCTTTTTTAGGTGTTTTAGGGCCGAACGGAGCAGGTAAGACCACTCTTTTTAGAGCCTTAACAAAGATTATAAAACCAATTCAAGGCACTATATTTTATAAAGGAGAAGATATAATTGGGATATCAGTAAGACAAATGGCGAAAGAGGTTGCTGTTTTACCACAGGTATTAGATATACCCTTTTCATTCACAGTGGAGGAATTTGTTTTCTTAGGTAGGTATTCTCATTTAGGGGGATTCAAAAAACCAGACAAAAACGATGAGGCAGTGTTAAAAAGAGTAATGGACGAAACAGGCGTGATGGATTTACGCTACAGAAAGATTAATCAGCTTTCCATAGGCGAAAGGCAAAGGGTTATTTTTGCTCAAGCACTTGCTCAGGAGCCCAGGTTAATTCTTTTAGATGAACCTGTAAATCACCTGGATATAAGGTATCAGATAGAATTTATGGATTTATTGAGGGATTTAAACATTAACGGTTTATCCGTTGTCATAATTTTACATGATTTGAATTTGGCCGCCGAATACTGTAAGAATTTGTTACTTTTAAATAAAGGCAAAATAAGGGTACAGGGTAGGGCTGAAGAAGTGCTTGATTATAAAATTATCGAGGAGGTTTATAATACGCTGGTTGTGGTGGAGAAGAATCCTATCTCGGGTAAACCCTATGTACTCTTAGTTTCTAAAAATTCTAAAAAAGGAGCTTAAAATGGCAGAGAGAGGTTTTATACAAGTCTATACGGGCGATGGCAAAGGAAAAACTACAGCGGCTATAGGACAAATCATCAGGGCGCTCGGTCATAATTTAAAGGCATGTTATATTTCTTTTCATAAGGATGCTGACAGGTGGGGTTACGGCGAATTGAAAATTTTAAAGAATTTAGGGGTAGATACATTTTCTTTTGCCAATGAACATCCCCATTTTTGTAAAAAAGTGTCAGCTAGGAAACTAAGAAATGAATGCAAAAAAGCAGTAAAATTTATTAAAATAAAAATATTTAAAGCGTCTTATGATATTCTGGTTTTGGATGAAATAAATATTGCCCTGAGGGATGGTTATATGAAAGAAAAGGAAGTTGAAAAACTCCTGAAGGATAAGCCCAAATCTTTGAATATAATCCTAACCGGCAGGGGAGCTCCTGACAGGATGCTTAAAAAAGCAGATCTGGTTAGCGAGATGAAAAAAGTTAAACACCCGTTTGATAGAAGGATAAAGTCAAGGATGGGCGTGGAATTTTAAATGAGGACATCAACACCAATATTTTTAAAATTTCTGAATAGGCGCAATAGGCAAATTTTAATATTACGCGAAAAGGGAGCCTCCTTAAAAGAAATAGCTAATAAATTTAAATTGAGCATGCGCCAAATAAGCCGTATTATAAAAGAAGTGTCCTGAAATGTCTATTGACAGCAAGCCGTAGCCTTGTTAAGCTGTCGCCGTTCTTTAAAATAGAATTTTATTTTAACCGGGTAAATAAAGGAAGTCCCAGTGGCCTTGATTTGAAAGGGATTCTGGGCACTGCCTCGCAACGGTATTATCCGCCTAAGGCGGATGAGTCCGGTCCATTATTTATTCTGGTAAGTACCTTCGTGGGAGGGGAATGTTTACTGGACTAATACCCGGCTAATGAAGGTCGGGTTTTTTAATTTAGAAAGGGGGATAATGTAATGAGATATTCAGCAGTGATTCTTGTATCTACAATACTATTTATCAGTCAGATTAGTTTTGCCGAAGAGGTAAAGTTGGATAGGATTGTTGTGAGCGCTACAAAAACGGAAGAGGCAAGTGAAAATTTGGGGACATCTATAAGCATTATAGACAGCGACGATATTAAGAAAAGCGGGAAAAATACGGTTTCCGAGCTTTTAAGGACTATTACGAGCCTTAATGTTGTTCAGTCGGGTGGACTTGGCGCTCAAACGTCGGTTTATTTAAGGGGGGCGAAACCCGGATATACGCTGGTTATGATAGACGGGATAGAGATGAATGATCCTATGTCTGCGGGAAAAAGCTTTAACTTTGCGCATTTAACAGCTGACAATATTGAAAGGATAGAAATATTGCGGGGCCCGCAATCCACGCTTTATGGCTCAGATGCAATAGGAGGGGTTGTAAATATCATAACAAAAAGAGGCCATGGAAATACAAAATTAGAGGCCTCAAGCGAGGCTGGTTCATTTGGTACATTTCGTGAGTATCTCTCTCTAAGCGGGAGCAATGATAAAATAGGCCACTCGCTTTCTATTTCCCGAATCGATTCTAGGGGTTTTTCCATGGCGAAAGACGGTAAAGAAGATGATAGTTATGAAAATTCTGCTATCTCAAGCCGCGTTGGCGTCAATGTATCAGAGAATAATAAGCTGGATTTTATCCTGCGCTATACCAAATCCATAACAGACATAGACGACGGCGCATATGACGATGACCCGAATTATGTCGCAAGGGAAAATTCCCTTGCCCTTAAGACACAGCTTATCCAAAAGCTGACCGATAACTGGGAACATAACTTAAGTCTTTCTTGGTTTGATGTTAAAAGACGATATAGGGATGATCCGGACTCTCAGGATCCACTAGATGCATATGACGATTGGTATTATGGAAATGATAGAAAAATTGATTGGCTGAATAACTTCTCTATTTGCGATATCGATAAATTGACAGCAGGCCTTGAATATGAAGAAGAGAGAGGCGCTCATAGAGATATAGACAGGAGGTCTGTCAATAACAAGGCATTTTACTTACAAAATCAGTTAAATCTCTGGGAAAGATTTTTTACGACCTTGGGAGTAAGGATAGATGACCACTCGAGCTTTGGATCAGATACAAATTATAAGGTATCATCAAACTATTTTATTGAAAAAATTAACTCAAGGGTTAAGGCAAACCTTGGAACGGGGTTTAAAGCGCCCTCTCTTTATCAGCTGTATGACCCAACGTACGGTAATTCAGGCTTGAGCCCTGATGAGAGTTTCAGTTATGATATTGCCTTAGAGCAAGGTTTAACCAGGAGCATGGTTATTGAAGTCGGTTACTTCCATAACCGGTTTAAAAACATGATAGATTATGATTTTGATACAAATAAATACAGGAATATAGGCAAGTCAAAAACTTCCGGTACGGAAGTAGGCATGACAATCGAACCCGCAAAGGATCTAAAACTAAACTGCACCTATACCAGAACAAATACCCGCGATAATACAACCGGTAAAGAATTGGCAAGAAGACCAAAGAATAAATTTAGTTTTAATATTAACAAAGAGTTTTTTGAAAGGCTAAACTTAAATATGGTATTGAATTATTTTGGTCATCGCTGGGATAATACTGCAAATACAAGTAAGATGAAGCCTTATACGCGGATTGATTTTGCTGCTACATACAAAATTAACGAAAATTTTGATATATTTAGCACAATTGAGAACTTGCTGAATAAAAAATACGAAGAGGTGAGAGGTTACTCAACGGCCGGATTTTCTTTTTATATCGGAGTAAAGAAAACATTTTGACCGTTTTTTTTAAGACATGGTATAATTATAAAATAATACCATAGCAAAAAATGCAATCCGAAAATATAGATTACACTTTTAAGATATCGCTTACCGTCTCAGTTTTAGTCCATGCGGCTCTCTTTTTTCCGTTTTTTAATATAAGATTTTCTAAAAAACAAATCTTCACACCCTATCCTCAGATTAGTTATGTAAATTTTGTAAATTTGAGGACCGATGTCCTTAAGCAGGAAGCGGCCTCCAGGAAGGATATGCCTTTACCCTCCGACAACAAGACCGTCCAGCAGGAAACAGTCCGTAAGGAAAATGTAACAAAAAAGTCTGTTGCCCAGGAGAATAAAATGCCTGTTCAGAGTGAAAAGCCAGCTTTAAAAGCCGAAGATAATTATGTCAAAATCCAGGAAAGTGTAAAGAAAGGACAATTTGAGATGGTGCCGGAAAAACAAAAAACTAACCAAGCAGATTCAAAAGAGGAACTAGCCTATCAAAGTTATTACAAGGCTATCAGGGAATTAATAAGACGCTCCGTGAAATATCCGAAGAGGCAAGTTGAGGGAGATGTATATGTGAGTTTTACGCTGTTCAATGATGGCAGGATTAAAAGAGTCTCTATTTTAGATGAAGAATCCACAGATAATTCCATACTAAAAGACGCCGTATTAAAAGGGATAGACGATCCTGTGCCGTACCCTCCTTTTCCTGATAATCTTAAGAAGGAAAGCTTGAATCTTAGTGTTATAATTTCGTTTAAAATGAGAGAATAGATTAGTTATATATGTATTTAAAAAACCTATACAATGTGCAAAAGTATGAAAAAGTTAAGTTATCTTAGGACTACAAAAAGGGATATGCTTTCAAGAGCCGTCTCTAGTGTGTTGTAACGTAAATTCTGACTACAACGCACTTCCACTATGGGGGCATGGTGGCTGTGCGCCAATTGTCCCTCCCGTATGCATATATTCTCGACGGAGAAATTGCTATCGCTCGTCGATAAATCAATTGATTTTATCTGGCCTCCT
>JAGVOB010000045.1 GCA_020052955.1 Candidatus Omnitrophota bacterium
GTTTAGTGACTGCTTTTTATGCAGAATGAAATCTAAGAGATTAGTCCTGACAGAAACAGCCCTTCCCAAAAGGATTAATTGTGCAAATGGACAGCCTCATGTCCGAGAAGAACCAATAAGGTTAATAAGGTTCCAGCTATCGTTTCTCCCGGTTTCCTAATAAAAGAGATTGTCCATGCTGTTCCTATTGCGGCTAGAACTATTTTGGCAAGGTCTGATTCTTTTACGGATTTCTTTATCCATTCCCATAAATCTGGCAAAGATTCTCCAAAAGCAATTGAACACCATTTGAAAGGGTCATTATCCGCAATTCCGCCACCCCAAGCTAAAACAAAACAGTCGTTTTTTCCGACTTTTGAAATAATTATCTGTGGTAATAATATTTTTTGGTCATTAAAATGAAGTATTTCTTCGGAAGCTATTTCTTTATCACCGTCAGAAACTTGAACATTAGTGATAAAATCATAATTTCCAGAATCAGGATGAGTGTGGAAAGGAATTGGAAAAAGATTTTCTTTTTCTCTTTGGATAATTGAATCTCGGTAATAATATCGATTCTTAGGTAAAAACTCATACTCTGGATTTCTGCTTATGTTCTCTTCTAATTTTATATCAATTACGTGCAATTGGCTATGTGAACCATTTACTGTAATATTTGCTAAAAGTGTTCCGCCATATTCTACATTTACCTCCATTAATGCTCTAATTTTTTCTATAACTCTGTCTGAGAAAATGATAAATAATGGCTTTTTAATGGTTGTGATATCGAAAGAGGATTCGAGTACTCTGCTAACCTGTGGATCAGCTAACCACTTTTTTCCAAATTCTTCTATAAAGTAATAATCCATAATCTCTCAAAACAGAAGATACTTTATATTTTTAACTCGTAATGCCCCCGATTCTCCGTTCAGTTTTGAAAGATTGTAGTTTTCGTTAACGTAGGCAGCCCCGTCTTTGACATAGAAATTTACGTCCTATTTTTCATCAAAAAGTACAGCGAAAGCAACGTCAAGGCAACTCGGAAATTGAGTGTAATCGCTGTTATGCTCTCTGACAGAAGGGAAGACGAAATTTTAGTGCAACGATGCCGAAGGCAAAAATTTCGAGTTGCGAGTCCGCCGAAAATTCGTTGTTGCCGTAGTTTTTTCTTTAGGGGTTGCCATCATTATTTTTCACGTAAAAATTTTCCAATTAGAATTGCTGGTTTACACGGGTTACAGCCTAAACATGGGTGTGTTTTATTCACAACACATTTGCTCAATATCTCCCTTGAAGCCTCGTCATTCGCTTCATTTGACGATCTTCTTATTTCATCCTGTAAGCAATCGCATTTTTTACATTTTTTAATCTTACAAAGTTCAATCAGTTCTTTAATATACTTATTTTCATCCATGTTATCCCATAAACTATAATAATCCCTCTTTTATCTCATCATTTAAGGTTATAAAATTTGTTTTTCCATATTTTTCGATTTTTATAACTCCTCGCTCAATTAATTTTTTCACAATCCTATGCGATTTAACTTTATTCATTCCTGGCAGTCTTGTGAGTTGTGCTTGTAATGCTTTACCATTATTATTGACAAGGATCTCAATCAGTTTTTTTTCATCTGCATTCATCAATTTTAATATCACAGACGTATTTTTCTTTAAGTTTTCTTGTTTCGACTCTATTTTTTGAGACATAAAGTAGTATGCACCAGCTCCAATCATTATAGCCAACGTTACTAATATAGGGATTATATCAAACACTGAAACATTCCAAGAGCAGGTGTTACATGTTTCGCATAATACTGTTGAATTTTTAGATTTGAAGTAAGATGTGAGCATAAAAACTACAAATAGAAAAAATGACAGGATAGCTATACCTAGAATTACTTTCTTGCCAAGTGATTTTTGCTTCATAAACTAAAATATATTGGGCAGATATTTAAAGTTTTCTGATGGTTTCATTTAAACGAAACCGTAAAACTATGGTTTCAGAAACATATAAGTATGGTTTCAATTATTAATAAATTATAGAGGTTAAAAAATGAAAGTTAAGAAAAGCATACTGGTTTCAGGGATTGTTTTACTGATAACTATAGCTCTTTTCTTATTTGTAACAAAGGCATTACATCCAACGCAAGGTAATGCCATACCTCAAAATGTCTTAAATGTAGATGATATAGCGTTAGATCCATCCGTATACACGGGAAAGATTAGTGTAGCAGGGGCGGTTTCTTTTGTTTATCCAAGCCAAGATAATTTTGTGATAATAGATATAAAAGAATATGATAAGTGCGGGGTTGTAACCTGTGCAATAAACCATTTAACTGTGAGTTATCAAAAGCAACTGCCAAATGTTAAAGATAGAGTAATCATAAATGGAGAGTTAGTAAAAACAAATTCAGGATATATATTAAATGCAGAAAGTGTTGGGGTAAAATGAACATTTATAATTTTGTTTTAAGGAATCTTGTCAGGAGAAAAAGCAGGCTGGTATTAACACTATCTGGAATAATCATCGGAGTTTCTTCTTTAATCATACTGCTTTTGATAACTTCTGGTTTAGAGATGGAGATTAAAGACAAGGCAGGTAATTTAGGTGGGAATCTTATAGTCACTCCTAAAGGATGGTGCGCATATGAACAGATAAATGTGCTATTAGGGGAACACCTACCAGAACAAATATTAATGTCGGACATAGATAAGATCTCTAATGTTGACGGAATAACTAATATTGCTCCATATTTAACAGAATCAACCGCTATTAATAACAACCCCATAACTGTGGTCGGAGTTATCCCAGATGTTATGCGGGTTGTCAAAAAATGGGATATAACAAAGGGGGAGTTCATAAATGATTCTGGGTTTTCTGCGATAATTGGTTCTGGTTTGGTAAAGCAATTTAATCTCAGTGTTGGTCAGGAAATCAAGATAAGAGGCAACCAATTTACAATTACTGGGGTGCTGACTGAAACAGGGACACAGGATGATATAACCATATTTATCCCATTAAAAACTGCACAACAGGTTTATGAAGTTCAAAATAAAGTTTCTTTTGCATCTTTAACCATCGATGATGTTTCCAATTTGAAGCTTTATTCAACAAAAATAAAAGATGTTGCAAATGTCGATGTGATTTCTGATAAGGAATTGGTAGACTCGGCATTAAGCATTATTGCCACAGTTAAGACAACCGTCCAATTAATTACTTTTATAGCAATAATAACCTCCATACTGGCAATCATGAATACCATGATGACAGCTGTTTATGAAAGAAAAAAAGAAATTGGCATATTGAGAAGCATCGGAGCTAAAAAAGGATTTATCTTTAAAGCATTTATTTTAGAATCTATTTTTATTGGATTTATTGGCGGAATAACTGGAATTGTATTTGGTTATCTTGCCGCAATATTTGTAATGCCTTATTTGAGTTCTGAATTATCTATAACATCCAGCACCCAAACTTTTAATTTCCTAAGTACTCCAACCATGCTGGGAGTTATTGGAATGGCAATAATAATTTCTATTGTCGCTAGTTTATATCCCTCATTTAAAGCATTTAGACTTTCTCCCATGGAGGCTATGAATCATGAATGATATATTAATTAAAACAGAAAATCTTACAAAAGTTTATGGCGAAAAAATAAAAACAAAAGCATTAGATAATGTAAGCCTAGAAGTTAAAAAAGGTGAATTTATAGCCATTATGGGATCTTCAGGGCATGGAAAAAGTACCCTGCTTCATTTAATAAGTGGGTTAGACAATCCTACAAGTGGAAAAGTATTTATCGACAATATTGATATTTACAAGCTAAAAGAATCTGAGCTAACAGAATTAAGATGCAAAAAGATAGGTTTTGTTTTTCAGTCATTTAATCTCATCCCAATTTTGACTTCAAGAGAAAATATAGAAATGGCTATGATGCTTCTTGGAATCCCACAAGGTGAACAAGAGGAAAAAGCAAAGCGACTATTAAAACTTCTTGATATTGAAAGCAAAGAAAATTCAAAACCCTCTGAATTAAGTGGAGGACAAAGACAGAGAGTTGCAATTGCGCGAGCATTAGCGAATAATCCAGAAATATTATTAATGGACGAGCCAACTGGCAATCTTGATTCAAAATCTGCTGAAGATATGATGAAGCACATTAAAAAATTAAATGAAATGGGGCAGACAATAGTTATCATAACTCACGATGCAAACATAGCAAATTACGCACATAAAATTTATAGGATACATGATGGTCAAATAGTGTTTTAAAGAGAGGATGGCAACCCCCATAAAGATAAGAAAAAATTTCGTTAAAATTTTGTTAGACGATTTGCGAAGCAATTTCGTGCTTTCTCCGTTTTGTGGATTTTAACGAAGGCAACAACATAGGAATTTTCGGTGGCAACCTCGTTAGAGGCGGACTCGCAATTGAGCATAACGATGTTATGCCGCCCGAACGGAGCCACAGCGGAGTGAGAGAGAGGCTTGAGGCAACCCACAAGCCGAACGGGGTCGAGGTTTGCACCTTTCGCAAACCGAAGAAGTTATGACGCAGATTTTGGACTAATTGGAACTTTACAATTGTCGTGATAGAA
>JAGVOB010000085.1 GCA_020052955.1 Candidatus Omnitrophota bacterium
CAGGAGGCCAGATAAAATCAATTGATTTATCGACGAGAAATTGCTATTTCTCTGTCGAGAATACATGTAAACGGGAGGGGCAATTGGCGCACAGCCTCCATGCCCGTGGTACCTTTATTGACCCCGACTCGTAAGCCATACCAAAATTCTCTTGCGATAATTTCGGCATACTCGTCGGGGTTATCCCGCCTACAGGGATAGCTTGTCCATTTAGTGACATCCCGCCTAGCAGCTTTTTCTTCGCATTCATCTGCGAAGGCGGGATAAAAAATCCCCATGCTTTAACATAGGGAATGAAATTTATATATATTTGCGAGATCCTCTACTTCTTCTTTTCCTTAACCTAAACCTTAAAATTCAACCTTAGCTATTATTTCATAACTATTTGATTTTTAATAAGTTATATTAAATATGATACGGTTAATTTTTAAGTATTAAATTATTATTTAATGAAACTCCGCGGCTTAACAGGCGTGGTTTTCTGGGTGTGGGATAAATCTTTTCTTCTCTTCGTAAAAAATCATTTTGTTATATTTTTACTTCGCTCCCAATATCTCCTTATATGCCGCTAATCCCTCTGAGTATACAGCAGATACTGCGGTGGGGCTTAAGATATAGGTATTCGTATTCCCGATTCTCTCTGCCTTATCAAGGGGATTACCTGTAAGTATACTCACTGCTATGGGCAAGATGCCTAAGTTAGCTTCTCCTGTTTCAGGAAGCTTTACCAGGAGTTTAAGTATATCTTCTGATAAGAAGCCTTCAAGGTAACCTTCTGTTCCGACTACCACAATGCTGTTTTCCTGATTACCTGTTATACGGCGCGCTAAGGTATCTACGCCTTCTGTTGCTATTATATATCCCGGCCCTTGTAAACTTAATCCTGTAGCTGCCAGGAAGCCTGATATATCTTTTATTTTACTTCCATCTATTACTACGGTTATTCTCATAGTAGATGATACTAAATTCTCAAGGTATGCGCCAAAGCCGAGTGTTTCAGATATCATGTGGGGCTGAAGGACTATAACTCTTTCAGGGCCGTTAATAAAATCTGAAGGAGTTACATTAGCGTAATCATACATAAGGTAGTTGTCATCGTGTATAGCAGTTAGAGTACCGTTAAGCTGTAGTCTAAGGGCTGTAATCTTTTTATCATCAAAGACCTTTTGGTTGTTATAGCTTGGATTAGCAAGGTCAGGTAATGAAACAGTGAGTATGGTGTATTCATCATCCGTTAAAGATGCTAACCTTGCGTCAAGCTGGTATAAGTCGGCATTGCCTTGTTTGCCTGCTTTTTTGACCATCCCTATTCTTTCTAAGAAGTTTACCTCACGGCGGACGGTGCTTTCTGAGCCTTTAGCTAAGGCAGTGTGCAGTCGAGTTAAGATAAATGTTTTTGTTCCGAAAATATCTTTAATCTTATCAAGTGCTCTCTTTGGGGTGCCCTGGCCTCTGTCGAGAGATTCGACCGAGGCGGTAACAGTTTTCTCTTTGGCTTTAGCTTCAATAGCTGCTATAGCTTGTTCAATGGCTTCATATTCGGGGTTAGGTCTTGTAACCCAACTGGATACATCCTCCTCATAATATGAGAAATCCGTTGGAACTTTGACTCGTTCCGTTTCCACTGTTAGTATTTCTGGACTTGTGTGTGAGAGTAATTCTCTAAGAGCTACCAAAGCTCTTAGATCACCTATGTTACCTAAAGCACTTGCAGCGGAGGAGCGGACAGAGGAATCTTTGTCATCTAACATAGCAATCAAAGGCTCAACTGCTCTTGTATCACCTATTTGACCTAAGGCTTGAATGGCGCCTTGACGGACAGAGGAATCTGGATCATTTAGCGCTATGATTAAAGCATTAACTGCTTGAGGACCACCAATTTTACCTAAGGCACTTGCAGCAGAAGAGCGGACAGAGGAATCTTTGTCATCTAACCTAGTAATCAAAGGCTCAACTGCTCTTTTGTCGCCGATTTTCCCTAAGGCACTTGCAGCAGAAGAGCGGACATCGCTATCACCATCTTTTAAAGCTTCTATTAGGTATGGAACTGCAGGGAGACCGATTTTGATTAAAGCTTCTGCAGCAGAGGAGCGGACATTATAGTTTATATCCTTTAATGCGTTGATAAGGAATGGAGCTGCAGGAATACCTATCTTAACTAAAGCTTTTACTGCAGAGGAGCGGTCAAAGGAGAGTGGAGTATTTAAAGCTTCTATTAGGTATGGAATGTTGCGTTGTTTATAGGCAATATATAAATAAATATCTGGGTATGTTCCTCCTAATTGTAATAAAAATAAGAAACTTACCGCTCCACTTAAAAATCCAAGTACACTGCCACCAAAATATGCTGTAGCTAAACCTATGGCGGTAGCAATGCCTAATGATCCTGCAAACCACACCATACTCTGCCCGGATTCTGAGGAAAGAATAGCAAGTTTTTTGCGGGATAAGAGTTTGTCGAGGTCAAATATCATATTGTTGCCTTCAAACCTGATGGTAAGGCCGTCTATTTCTATCCTGCCTTTCTTCTGGAGTTTCCCGAGCTGTTCAAGCGTGAGGCTGTCAAATAAATCCTTGTTTCTATTAAAATAGGCTTCAAGGAGTTGTAATTTTTTGATGTCCTTATCTTCAAATCTAAATTCGTATAGCTCATTTGCACTTACACCTTTAATTCTGCCTAACTTTGAAAGCTCGGATATCTGTGCCATAAGACGGAAAAGCCTTATAGTATTATCCGGACTTAGATATAAGTGGAATCCCCATTCCTTGATACTGCCGAGCGTCCTTCCAAAATTCTCTATAAATTGGGGTTTTTCGCTATCAGGGATAATTCTTTTATAAGAGACTAAAATTTTGGAAAATATATTTCTACCTCCGAGTTCCTGAAGTCTCTTAAAGCAAAAATCTACAGGGTCATATTCAGTTAACGGCGATAAATACGAAGCCAGCTTATCGTCTCTTAGCATACCATCTGGACCAACAGAATTGACATCTGCTGTGGTAAGCAATGTAAGTATCTTATCTAATAAGCCCATAGTTCTTTGGTCGGGCACAAGTATTTCCAGTTGCCTTCTCGCATACTCCGGTGTCTGGGTGGTAATAGCGATATCGCCTTTTGTGGTATGAAGGAGCACAGCTGCTAGTACTAAATTTTGCATCTCTTGCCCTAGACCGAATGGTTTTATAAAAGGCGGGATAAGGGGCTTACTCTTTATATCGTGGGCAGAGCCCGAATCGAGTATTTTTCCTATGTCATGAGAAACTATAGCCAGCCAGAGAAGCGCCTTGGTTTCAGGGTCTTTAGAGAGCTCATTATAAATTACTTTAAGTTTCCGTATATATGAAATATCAATATGGCCGTCTTCGCCCCTCTGGCTAAACCAGGCGTAATCCGCATCCGCTATATGCTGGATTGTCTCAAGTAAGAGCATAATATGCTCGTAGGTAGACATCCCTCTATAGGTTTCAGCGGTGGGCGTTACCTCCTTTAAAAGGGATAGCCAGGGGAATATCTTAAAGAGTTCGCCTGTTTTCTCTAATTCTTTGAGCAAACCAAATACATCGTTGGTCGATTTCACCTTTTCGGCAAATTCTTTCATTTTAGAAACAGCTTCCGGCGATGGATTTGCAAGCAGATATGTTAGGGTTCCCCTTATTGCCTCCTCAAGAGCCCTCTGGGCTTCGCTTGGCCCCATGCCATGATGGCGGTCTCTTACAAGGTGGCTTCCTATAAACCCTGCGCCGCCTGTTATTACAATTCTTTTTTTACCTGGTTGCAATTGCGGGAGGTTTGGTTCTACTAAAGTTACCTGACCAGCTGGAATTTCACGTCCAACTTCTGGGCGGTGGGGTTCTACCCTAAGGCGGGCAGCAGCTAGTGCTTTCTCCACCTCTAAATCGCTCAGTTGAAACATTCGCTTCTC
>JAGVOB010000084.1 GCA_020052955.1 Candidatus Omnitrophota bacterium
AGACAAGATATAAAAACAAAGAGAAAACGCTCTTAACTGTAAATTACTGACATTTTTAATTTGCAAAAAACCTGACATTTTCTATTTGCGTTTACATTTTGTAAAAATATTTCTTGACATAACAGAGGTTTTGTAGTATAAAATAACAAAAGATGATAACCTTTTAAGCTTGTCCCGAGAGGCAGGCAAAGGAAAAATATGGCAAATATATCTAGGACAATACTAACCTATCTGCATAACGCGGGTAGGTTATTTTTTTATAACAGATCCCTCGTCCGCCACAAATTATGGCGGGCTCGGGATTAATTCGTCCGCCTCGGGCATACTCATTAAGGAGGATTAACATGAAATTTCGCGAGAAATCAAAAACAATGGATAAAGAGGCAATGGATAGAACCATGCTGAGGATAGCCCACGAGATACTGGAGAAGAATAAGGGCGTCGAGGGCTTGGCGATAATAGGTATAAAGACAAGGGGCGCGTATTTGGCAGAAAGGCTAGCCTCCACGATAGAGCGTATAGAGAATAACAAGGTGCCGGTAGGCGCGCTGGATATAACGCTGTATAGAGACGATCTTTCCGAGATATCCTATAAACCTGTGGTACAGCCGACGCAGATAAATTTTCATTTAACGGGCAAGAGCATCATACTTGTAGACGATGTGTTATACACCGGCCGCACAATCCGCTGCGCCCTGGATGAGCTTATTGATTTCGGCAGGCCTAAGAATATACAGCTCGCCGTATTGATTGACAGGGGCCACAGGGAGCTTCCGATAAAAGCGGACTATGTGGGTAAAAATGTGCCTACGGCACAGAAGGAGAATATTCAGGTCAGGCTAAGAGAGATTGATGGTATAGACGAGGTGATAGTTGAGGAGCCGGAATGAATTAATGTAAAATACAAAACTTTAGTTTATTAAGTTCGTTAAGTTACTTGAGCTCATTGAGTTTTTTATAACTCTATAAACTCTATGAACTCAAAGAACAGGGTTAATTTTGGATTAAATATAAGGAGATGATACAATAACAGATCCCTCGTCCGCCACAAATTATGGCGGGCTCGGGATTAATTCCGACTGTCGTCATTAAGGAGAATTATTATGGTTGAATGGAATAGAAAAGATTTGCTCGGTCTTGAGGAACTTTCAAAAGACGAGATATTATTTATCCTTAACACGGCGGAGTCTTTCAGGGAGGTTTCAACAAGGCCTATAAAAAAGGTACCGGCGTTAAGGGGAAAGACTGTTGTGAATTTTTTCTTTGAGCCAAGCACCAGGACGCGTGCCTCGTTTGAGCTTGCCGCAAAACGCCTGAGCGCCGATATAATAAATATCTCGGTAAACTCAAGCGCTATGGTGAAAGGCGAGACGCTAAAGGACACCGCCAGGAATATAGAGGCCATGAAAGTGGATATAATAGTTATGAGGCATTCTTCCCCGGGCGCACCGCATATGCTCGCAAGGTCCGTAAAATCAAGCGTTATAAACGCAGGGGACGGCTCTCATGAACATCCTACACAGGCACTTCTGGATATCTTTACAATCAGGGAAAAAAAGAAAAAGCTTGAGGGATTAAATGTGAGCATAATAGGGGATATAGCCCATTCAAGGGTCGCGCGCTCTAACATATGGGGGCTAAAGAAACTCGGCGCAAATGTAACCGTTTGCGCCCCATCAACCCTTATGCCCCCCGGGATTGAAAAACTAGGGGTTAGGACGACATACAAGCTTAAAGAGGCCATAGAAGGTGCAGATGTGCTGAATATACTGCGCATGCAGATTGAAAGACAGAGCGAAAATATGTTCCCCACCATAAGGGAATATGCTATTGAGTATGGCATTGACAGCGAAAAATTAAAATATGCAAAGAAGGATGTATTAATAATGCACCCCGGCCCTATAAACAGGGGTATAGAATTAACCCCTGATGTCGCAGACGGGCCTTATTCGGTGATATTGGACCAGGTGACGAACGGGGTTGCGGTCAGGATGGCGGTTTTATATCTGATATCAGGGAGGCCTGAAAGCGATGAATCTACTGATTAAAAACGGCAGGGTCTTAGACCCTAAAAATAAGATAGACGAGCAACTGGATATTTTGATAGAGAAGGGTAAAATCTCGAGGGTTGCGAAATCTATTAAGGAAGAGTCTGCGAGGGTGATAGATGCAGCCGGTAAAATTGTCTGCCCGGCCCTGGTAGACATGCATACCCATATAAGGCAACCCGGCAGGGAAGACGAGGAGACCATACTGACGGGAAGCCGCGCCGCTGTAAAAGGGGGATTCGCCAGCATTACCGTTATGCCTAATACCAAGCCCGCCATAGACAATCAGGGTGTTGTTGAGTTTATTTATTCGGAGGCAAGAAAGACAGAACTGGTAAATATATACCCCATAGGCGCAATAACAAAACGCCTTGAAGGGAAGGAATTGGCAGAGATAGGAGAGCTTGTAAAAAGCGGGGCGGTGGCGATATCGGATGACGGGATGCCGGTTATGAACAGCCATATAATGCGGATGGCGCTTGAATATTCCAAGATGTATGGGATCCCGGTGATATCCCACTGCGAGGACCTAGACCTATCGTCCAAGGGCACAATGAATGAAGGATATATGTCCACCGTATTAGGCTTAAAGGGCATACCGGCAGAGTCTGAAAGCATAATGGTCTCAAGGGATATTCAGCTTGCATCTCTTACCGGAGCAAGGCTCCATATAGCCCATGTAAGCACAAGTGAAAGCGTTGAATTAATAAGGAATGCCAAGAAGAAGGGCTTGAGCGTAACAGCCGAAACCTGCCCTCACTATTTTACTTTATCGGACGAAGCGGTTTTAAATTTTGATACAAATACAAAGGTAAAACCGCCGTTAAGGACCAGAGATGACATAAGGGCTATAAAAGAGGCCCTTAAAGACGGGACTATAGATGCGATATCAACAGACCATGCCCCCCACACAGAGGCGGAGAAGGATGTAGAGTATGATTTTGCGCCATTCGGCATTATAGGCCTTGAAACGGCGCTTAGCCTATCTTACATGGAGCTGGTAAAGACCGGATTTTTGAGCCTGTTAGGGCTTATTGAGAGAATGAGCCTGGCGCCAGCTAAAATATTAAACCTTCAAAATAAAGGGCATCTATCCCAAGGCTCTGATGCCGATATTCTTATATTTGATACAGAGATAAGCTGGGTGGTCGAAAAGAATAACCTTGAGTCAAAATCAAAAAATACGCCGTTTTTGGGCTGGACGCTTATTTCAAAACCGCTTGAGCTTATAGCAGGCGGTAAGCACATTATGAAAGAATCAAGGATAATAAAGAATGAACCCCGCTAGAAATTCTCATACTGTATGTTCAAGGGGAAAAGAATATTTTAATGGGGCAAGAAAAATCATTAATGCCATATTGATTTTATCCCAAACAAGGAATGGGAAGGTCTATCCCTGTGGATTAAAATATTTATTCTATTGCAATGTATCATAGAAAAGTGCAGGTAAATTTTGGGATTACCCCGACAAGCTTGATTAAATCTCTTCGAGATTTAATCAGTCGGCCCTTCGGGCAGATTTTGCTATTGCAAAATCTGGGTTTATTATGCCTGATTCTAAGTGCAGCCCCTGCATATGCGCTTTCAACCAGAGAAGCTATAAATAATGTGGAGGAAAAATTCGGCAATATAGAGGCTTATAAGGCGGTTTATAGACTCAAAACCAACACGGCCGATCAGAGCTACACAACAACCGGCATGGTTTTTTTTAAAAGGCCGGATAAAATAAAAACAGAGATGATGTTGATTTTAAAACAACCGATGAATCAGGTAATCGTATCAAATGGGGAAATAATGTGGGTTAAAATACAGCAGGAAAATCAGGTATCAAAGATTGACTTAGTAAACCTTAAAGAATCGTTCGGAGAAAGCTACTTTGATTATCAAGAGCCAAATATGTGTAAGCCGTTTAAGGAGGCCGAAAGATCAACTCTCAAATTTATAGGTACGGAGATGATAAATGGAAAGAACGCGTATGTTTTTGAGGCAAAACCGTCGAGACTGCAGATAGCTCAGGGCAATCTGCCCGAAGGGTCAAGGATTAAGATATGGATTAGCACTAATACGGGGCTTCAGCATAGGGTGAGCGTATTTGATGAATCGGGCAAGGAGATAATACAGCACGAATTTAAGGATTTCGTCATAAATCAGTTTATAAACGATTATGAGTTTGAATTTAAACTGCCCTCCAATTCTAAAGTTACGGATATAACGGATGAAATAAAGGATAAGATGCTGGAGGTTTTAAATAAAAAATAGTGTAAAACTTTCCCGAATGAATTGACTCATAAAGGCGCCTCTTTGGTATCCCGAAGTGTTTCTAAAGAAGTTGCTACATTCGGGAAAAACACAAAGCGCAAAACTTTAAACTTCACACTTTTTAGAAATGTCTAACACTAAAAAAGCAATCTTAGCATTAGAAGACGGCCTATTTTTTGAGGGGATATCTTTCGGCGCCCAGGGTGAAGGATATGGCGAGCTCGTTTTTAACACAGCCATGACCGGTTACCAGGAGATATTGACCGACCCATCCTACAAAGGCCAGATTGTTACAATGACGTATCCGCTGATAGGTAACTATGGCGTAAACGAGGATGACCTTGAATCTACGAAGCCGCAAGCCGAAGGTTTCGTAATAAGGGAATTAAGCCGCATAGAAAGCAACTGGCGCTCTAAGATTAGCCTTGATGATTTTTTGAGTAAGAACAAAATAGTGGGCATTCAAAATGTAGACACTCGCGCCCTTACCAAGCATATAAGGACATTTGGCGCAAAAAAGGCTGTCATATCAACGCTTGAGAGCGACCCCGACAACCTTATAAAAAAAGCAAGACAAGCCCCCGGGCTTATCGGGAGAGATCTTGTGAAAGAGGTAACCTGTGAAGCTTCGTACGATTGGCATAAGCATGAGATTGACATATTTGATCCGGATAGAAAAAGCAAAGAGTCTAAATTTAAAGTGGTGGCTATGGATTTTGGGGCAAAGCATAATATATTGAGAAAATTGATTTCAAGCGGCTGTTCCTGTATTGTTGTCCCGGCAAGCACAAAAGCAGAAGAGATTCTTTCTTATAAACCGGACGGGTTATTCTTATCAAACGGACCCGGTGACCCGGAAGGTGTTCCGTATGCAATAAATGAAATAAAGAAACTCTTGGGGAAGCTACCAATATTTGGCATCTGCTTAGGTCATCAACTGTTGGGGCTTGCCTTCGGTGGCAGAACATATAAATTAAAATTTGGTCATCACGGCGCAAATCACCCCGTAATGGATTTAGAAACGAGAAGGGTTGAGATAACTTCCCAGAACCATGGTTTTGCAGTAGATATGGATTCTATCCCCGATAAGGATGTTATATTGACGCATATTAATTTAAACGATAAGACCGTTGAGGGGATGGCTCATAAGAGGTTGCCCATATTTTCTGTGCAGTATCACCCTGAGGCATCACCCGGGCCCCACGATGCAGGGTATCTATTTGAAAGGTTTGTGAAATTAATGGAAAATAGAAAATATTTACCCCTTAGAACCTATAAATAGAAAAATTTATGACAATCCAACTTTTAATTAATTGTTCAATCTTGAAGGTGTCAAAGAAAGCAAGTGCTCGGTAATCGGTTCTTGGTTCTGAGAATATTAACCTAACACCGAGAACCCAACACCTAGAACCTAAAATATGAAATTCATTTTAACCCACGAAGTGGGTAAGCTTGCCAAATGGCTGAGGATTCTTTCCTTTGATACGGTGTATCAAAGGAAAGACGATAAGAGAGAGTTAGTGTTGAGAAGCCTCAGGGAAAACAGGATAGTTGTATCAAGAAATGCCTCTCTCGCGAGATATACAGGCATAAGGTTTGTTCATATAAAAAGCGATTTGTTAGAGGGGCAGCTAAAACAGCTTAAAGATGAAATACCCCTTACGCTTAGCGAAGAAAATATGTTTACAAGGTGCGTTCTTTGCAATACCATTTTGCTCGCAATCAAGAAAGAGGATACAAAAGATAAGGTGCCGGAGTTTGTATACCGGGCAAACGAAACCTTTGTAGCATGCCCGGAATGTAAAAAGATATACTGGCAGGGAACACACTGGGGAAACGTGAAAAAAATATTGGAAAAAATCAGTTCATTGAGTTAATCGAGTTTGTAGAGTTCATTGAGTTATAGAGTTATGAAAATTGAGAGATTTGAGGATATAAAGGCGTGGCAGGAGGCAAGAGTTTTGGTAAAGATGATTTATCAAAATGCAAAAGATAGTAAAATTTTCTGGAATGATTATAGATTTAGAGAACAGATTACAAGTGCTGCTGTAAATAAAACCAACAAAACATGTTAACATATCGATTGGTTTTATTTATCCTGAGGAGCAAAACGACGAAGGATCTATCGGAGGAGACCCTTCGCTGCGCTCAGGGTAAATGCGATTATAAATATATTAAAATCCAATTGTGGTCGCATTTATAATGTCAAATATTGCAGAAGGTTTCTCTAGGCGCTCAAAAAAAGAATTCATTCAATTTTTATTTATTGCTAAAGGTTCCTGCGCTGAAGTTCAAAGCCTGATTTACACTGCTTTAGACCAGACCTACATATCTAAAGATATATTTAATGAGCTTTACGAGAAAACAGAAGAAGTAGCAAAGATTTTATCCGGTTTTATAACTTATCTACTCAACAAACTCAAAGAACTCAAATGAACTCAAGCAACTCAACGAACTTATAAAAATGAGAATCATCGCCGACTTTCACATTCATTCAAAGTATAGTAGGGCAACAAGCAGAGATATGGACATAGAAAACCTATCCAAATACGCAAAGCTAAAAGGTATAAATCTGCTGGGCACGGGAGATTTTACATACCCTTTATGGCTTATAGAATTGAAGGAAAAACTCGCTCCGAAAGGATGCGGGTTGTTCGAATATGAAGGGGTGAATTTTGTTTTAACCTCCGAGATATGTAATATTTTTTCCAAAAATGGGAAATCAAGGCGTGTGCATAATATAATATTTGCCCCCTCATTTGAAGTTGTAGATAAAATAAACTTTCGCCTTGAAAGAATCGGAAACCTTATGGCAGACGGAAGGCCAATGCTTGGTTTATCTTGCAGGGATTTAGCCGAAATAGTTTTGTCTATTTCAAAAGACTGCCTTATAGTCCCAGGGCATATTTGGACGCCGTGGTTCAGCATATTCGGCTCAATGAGCGGGTTTGACAGCGTAGAGGAGTGTTTTGAAGAATACGCAAAGGATATATATTGCCTTGAGACGGGGCTCAGCTCTGACCCT
>JAGVOB010000021.1 GCA_020052955.1 Candidatus Omnitrophota bacterium
AATAGCGGTGACTTTATAGTTTGGTAGTTTTGCTCCGGCAAATACTAAAATGCCCGATACAACACCTAATATCGGTGAAACCCACCCGGCCACTCTAAAAAGAACGCTAACCGCTCTTAGCATTATATAACCTTTTTTAAACATCTCCTTCCTCCTTCAATGAGTCCGCCCGAGGCGGACGAATTAATCCCGAAGCGTATCCCAAAAATATCGTAGAGATTTTTGGGATGCCTACGCGAGGGATATATTATTTTTATGGAGTCCGCCCGAGGCGGACGAATTAATCCCGAGTCCGCCATAATTTGTGGCGGACGAGGGATCTGTTATTATATCGTCTCCTTTTTGGTAATCTCGCTGTCTGGTAAAGCAATATTTTTCTTTTTTAGCCTGTATTTCTTCATATATTCTCTCATGTATTCCCGTGTCTTTTCTTTGTATCGCAGCCTGTATTCCTGTAACCTTGATGGATGAGACTTTCTCCACTCGCGGTGTTTCTGGCGTATCATATCTCTATAAGTAGGGTCGGTCCCGGCCGCATATTTAAAATAGTCGGGGTTTTTCAACCTCCAGTCTTTTATATTCTGGCGCTGTCTTTCCCTCTGGCAAACAATGTCATTACATGCACCTTGAAACGGCCTATATTTGCTAGGTACGAACTGTCTGCCGCAAATTTTACAAAATTTCATAAAGCCTTCCATAACTCCGCAGGCTTTAGCCTGAGGTTTCCGTATGGCTCATCCTGAGCTTTTGCGAAGGAACCGGCCATTGTTCATATCCGCACCCTGTCCCTCGCTTTGCTCGGGATGGTGAGCGTTAGGCGAACCAAAGGGTGCGGTTTTCCCCTCGTTTAGCTCGGGACTTTGCCCCTCGTCCGCTTTTAGCGAACTCGGGATTCTACTGGCCGCGAATGTATAATTAATATTTTTTATATCTGGCTTGAAATAAATAAGTTAAGCAGAATACGATACTGTTATATGATATGGTTATTTTAGACTTGAATAAATATCTGCTGGATTACGAGGCTTGCTGCGCCAATTGGAACAGCACTTTCTCCTAATTGAGCTGGAGTTATACGTAGACCTGCTGTGGCTTCTTCCATCGCCCACTCTCTTACTGTTTTTCTTACGGAGTCTATCAATAGGGTTCCAAGCTGCTCAATCCCGCCCCCTATAACAATGACCTCAGGATTTAAAAAATTTACCAGGAAGGCAGCTTTTTTACCGAGATTTTTACCTGCTTCAGCTATAAGCCTCATGGCAAGATCATCCCCGCCCTTTGCGGCGTCTATCAAGATTTTTGGGGTAATGCGTTCGGGATCCCCGCCTGCAGAACTCAATATGCTGGAGCCAGAATCCTTGGCATATAGCCTTGCCTTCCTTATAATACCTAAGTCTATTTCCCAGCGCCCTAACCCAAGCGACTCTCTTTCCCATAACTCGGGATTTCCCTCGTGGGGATTAAATATACCTAATTCGCCTGCTGTGCCCATTGAGCCCCTGTAAACCTGACCGTTTATTATCAGGCCGCATCCTACGCCCGAGTACATATAGATCATATTCTTTATTTCCGGAGCAAGCCCAAACCATTTTTCTCCTAAGACTGCGGAGGTTGCGTCATTTTCCACAATAGTCACCAGCCCAAACTCTTTTTCAAAAATATCTTTAACCGATACGCTGACCGATACGTCTTCTGAGCCAAGCTTTCCCGGCCACCTTATAGTTCTTCCCGCTTCATCTATAATTCCGGGCAGGCCTATTCCAATGCCCAATATTTTATCCGGGCTTATTTTTGACGATTTTATTAAATCATGCGTAAGCCTTACAAGCTCGTCTATAATAATCTCTCCGACAATAGGCGGGCGGTCCTTCTTTAGTTCTAATATAACCTTTGTCTCCAAATCCACTACTATCCCTACAAGATGCATCATAGTAAGCCCAACGGCAACTACATAACCTGCCTGCCCGTTTAGCTCAACCAGAGAAGGCCTTCTGCCGCCGCTAGAAATATCAAATCCTTTTTCTATTACAAGGCCTTTTTCGACAAAATTATCTATATAATTCGAGACCGTGACTATATTCAACTCCGTATGCTTAGAAATATCCGTTCTCGAAATAGGGCCGTGTTTTCTAATAACCTCCAGGATAGCAAGATTTTTCCTCTCCCTATCAGACAAAATCAAATCTCTTGAAGTGACCTGTTTTAGCTCCATATTCCTTACCCCCCGCCTTATATATTGCTTTGCCTACTAAATACTGCTACTATATCAAATATTAAAAATCAAATATCAAAATGACATATCAAAATCCAAAATTAATTATAGAATAAAAAATACACGCGGAAAAACAAGTAAGGTGAATTAATTTTTGCATTTTGCATTGTAATTTTGATTTTTGCATTTTGATTTTTGATGTAAGCGTTATTTATTATGCCTTCATAAACACTTCCCTAACAACCAGGCTCGCTGCCCCTAACGAGACAGCGTTTTCGCCTAATATGGACGGGACAATCTTTACGATGCTGGCGGGCTCTTCAAAGGCAAATTTCTTGACTGTTTTCTTAACCGGATTAAGCAGTAGCTCTCCTGCCTTTTCAACCCCCCCTCCTATGACCACCACTTCCGGGTTGAAAAGATTTATCAGGTACGCTACCCTTATTCCTAAATTTACGCCTGCGTCTTCAATAAGGTGCTGGGCAACGCTGTCGCCCTCTTTAGCGGATTCTATTATAATATCCAGCGTTATGTCGTCAATTTTCCCCTTCACCTTTTCATACATCTTTGAGGAGGCCTCTGTTTTTAATACCTTTTTTGCCTCTTCTATTAGACCTAGGTCAACCCCCCATGGCCTTAAATAACACGGGCCCCTTTGCCAGCAGTTAAACTTATCGGATTCGGGATTATCCATTGTAAGCTGCACCTCTCCTGCGGAGCCTCCCGCCCCGCAGTAGACTTCTCCCTTTATTATGATGCCGCAACCCACATCTGAATAAACATAAATCATATCCTTTACGTCTTCGCCTATAGAGAGCCTTTTTTCTCCAAAGGCGGCAACGGTAGCATCATTACCCACGAAGGTGGGCATTTTAAATTCCCTCTCAAAAGCAGATTTTATCGTAGAATAACTGCCTAGAGTCCTGCCCCTTGCAGGATCCGTATCCCTTACGGTTCCAGAGCGCTCATCTATGACGCCGGATATGCCCATGCCGATACCCTTAATGAGAGACTTATCTATATTTGCGGAGTCAACAAGCTCCTTCACTATATCAAGTGAACCCGTTATTACATCGTCCATAAAACCTTTTAATCTATTTTTTTTAACCTTACTGATAACATTATTTGCAAGATCAGAAACTATCGCTATCAGATTCATAGGTCCTATATCTACACCTAGGACATAACCCCACTTGGCGTTTAGCTCTATCAGAGCGGGCCTTCTCCCCCCGGTAGAGACATCCAAACCTTTCTCAATGACCATGCCGCTTTTTACATAACTATTTACATAGTTTGTAACCGTAACAATATTTAGGCCTATTATCCTTGATATGTCAGTTCTGGTAGTAGGCCCTATCTTTCTTATTAAATCCAGAATTACCAGGTTTTTCTTTTCCCTCTCAGAAAGTACATCCTCGTCGAACAGGGTTTTCATGATAACACCTCTTATTATTTTTTACTCAAATTAAATCTCTTTATTAATTAATATTATCAAATTTTTAAAAGTATAACATAAAAAGACCTCTCTGTCAATAACTCTTCTGATCGCGTGTAAACGCAAATAGAAAATGTCAGGTTTTTTGCAAATTAAAAATGTCAGTAATTTACAGTTAAGAGCGTTTTCTCTTTGTTTTTATATCTTGTCT
>JAGVOB010000178.1 GCA_020052955.1 Candidatus Omnitrophota bacterium
AGACAAGATATAAAAACAAAGAGAAAACGCTCTTAACTGTAAATTACTGACATTTTTAATTTGCAAAAAACCTGACATTTTCTATTTGCGTTTACACAGGCGAGGATTTTTCTTGACAGATTAAGATAACAGCTGTTAAACTACACGCTCAAGTATACCTGTGGAAGGACAGATTGATTCTGCAGGTATTTTATTTTACCCGCCGGATTTAACAAACCTATGATAGACCATAAGGATAACCTAAAGAGCGCACGAGCAATATTATTTATTATACTTTTTCTAAACTGGGCTGTTGCATTTATCAAGATGCTATATGGCATATTGACCAAGTCATACAGCATGCTTGCGGACGGCTTCCACTCACTTTCTGACGGCACATCTAATATTATCGGCCTTATAGGTATGTCCTTTGCGCTGAAGCCCGTTGATGAGAAACATCCTTACGGGCATAAAAAATATGAGACATTTACCTCTATCACGATAGCCCTTATTTTGTTGCTTGTTGTAGTAAATATAATAAAGGAGGCGATACGCCGATTTAATCATCCCGTGATACCAGAGGTGAATATAGGTAGTTTTGTCGTAATGGCGGTTACCATAATAGTGAATCTGGCCGTTATGAAGTATGAGTATTCCAAGGGAAAACTTTTAAAAAGCGATATACTAATTGCAGATTCCATGCATACAAGAAGCGATGTCTTCACGTCGGCTTCGGTTATTCTTGGCCTGCTTTTTGTAAAAGCAGGCTACCCCATTATGGATATAATAGTTAGCCTATTTATATCGGGCTTTATCGCTTACGCAGGGTTTAATATACTGAGGCATTCCTCAAGCATATTATGTGATGAGGTGGCTATAGATAAATCGCGCATAGCGGATATTGTAAGGTCCATAAGCGGAGTAAGGAAATGCCATAAGATTCGAACGCGAGGAAGAAGCGACGATATCCACATAGATTTACATGTCTTAGTTGATCCCGATATGCATGTGGATAAGGCGCACAGCCTCTCCTATAAGATAGAAGACGAGCTGAAGAAGAAGATAGAAGGGGCGTCAGATGTTTTAGTCCATATAGAGCCCATACCGAAAACAAAGAGTGCCGCTAAATGAATCCGATATTTTTTAAGTCTATAATACTGCTTTATTTTGTAATAACCACCCTGCTTTTCATATACGGCCTCCACGCCTATATTTTGATAATTCTTTATAGAAGAAATAAATCTAAGTTGCTTCAAAATCCAAAACCGCTTCCTGATTATCCGGTAGTTACGGTGCAGCTTCCGATTTACAACGAATATTATGTGGTTGAAAGGCTTTTAAAGGCTGTATTAAACATTGAATATCCAAAAGATAAACTACATATACAAGTATTGGATGATTCAACCGATTCAACAGAAGAGTTATGTAAAAGATTGTCCGGAGATTTTAAGGAAAAAAGTTTTGATATAGAGCATCTGCACAGGACTGGTAGGGTTGGATTTAAGGCAGGAGCGCTTAAGGAAGGGCTTAAAACGGCCAAGGGTGAATTTATTGCTATATTTGATGCAGATTTCATACCCCAAAAAGATTTTTTATTAAAGACCATGCCTTATTTTAAAGATCCAAACGTTGGCCTTGTTCAAACCAGATGGGGGCATATAAATAGAAACTATTCATATTTTACGAGCGTTCAGGCCATGATGCTGGATAACCATTTTGCCATCGAGCAGGTGGCAAGGAATGCATCAGGTTGCTTTATAAATTTTAACGGAACCGCTGGAGTGTTCAGAAAGAAATGCATTATAGATGCCGGAAACTGGGAAGATGACACCCTCTCTGAGGATATAGACATAAGTTACAGGGCGCAGTTAAAGAAATGGAAATTTGTATTCCTGAGAGACGTGGTTTGTCCTGCAGAGCTTCCTGTTCAGATAAATGCCTTTAAGAGTCAGCAGTTTAGGTGGGCGTCAGGGACATTCCAGTGTGCATTTAAGTTATTACCCGAGGTTATGCATTCCAAACTTCCGGTCATGACAAAATTTCAATCTATTATGCACCTTACCAGTTATTTAATTTATCCGCTGATTTTTCTATGGGGAGTTTTATCTATACCTATAATACTGATAAACAAAAGTTATCACCCATTTCTTTTGTTATCTCACTTTACATGGATTTATATGATAGCATTTTGGAGCCCTATAATTTTATCTGTCTATTCTCAGATGGAACTCTGCGAGAATCCATGGCAAAAACTTATTGCGCTACCGGGGGCTTTAATCATAAACTTCGGGGTATCTCTTAGCAATACGGCTGCAATAGTAAAGGTCTTATTGAGAAGGAAAACGCCATTTGTCAGAACCCCAAAGTTTATGATTGAAAAAAGGCATGATAAATGGCATAATAAATTATATAAAATTACTTTTGACAAGATGGTTATATTTGAATTTGTTATGTGCATCTATTGCCTGCTGGCAATACGCATAGCCTTTGATAAGGGTTCTTTTATGATAATCCCTTTTTTGATGCTGTATGCAATAGGTCTTTTCTATGTTTTTATCTTTTCGCTTTTTGATAATATTGTTAAAGAAAAACCAAAAAGGAGCTAATTAACATATGAATACAAAGAGAATTAAGGAGGCAGTTGCGATTTTTGTATCACTTTGTTTTTTACTCTTGATTATTTTTAAGGTTGCTGCGCTTGCCCAGAAGAGAGACGATACGCAGCCTGTTAGGCCGCCAAGCGTGCCGTCTTTACCTAATGTACCAAACCAGCCGAATATACCGAGACCACCGACCGTTCCGCAATTACCAAATATACCACAGACAGTTAACCCGCCGACGCTACCAAGTTTGCCTAAGCTACCTACAATTCCAGATACTACCGGTATGCCTCAGACCACCATATTCAGCGGCGAGTATTCCGGCGTAAAGACAGATGAGTTTGGCACCAAGGCAGTATTTATCAAAAATGCGTTAGGAGAGGGAATAGAATTTTTGCTTACAGAAGATTCTAAGATCTTCAAGGGGGATGTCCCGATAGCTGTTGATGAGATAAAAGAAGGCGATGCGGTAGTAGTGCACTATGAGGCCAGGCAAGAAGAGAACAGGGAAAAAGAAAATATTATAAAAACAATATTTGTCG
>JAGVOB010000118.1 GCA_020052955.1 Candidatus Omnitrophota bacterium
AAAAGGGCGCATTCGACGCTTGGATATTTAAGCCCTTTTGAATATGAAAAACAGAAAATTTTCTCTCAACAATTAGTCCACTAAAAGAGGGAAGGTCATTTATATACTAACTTGGGATATTGCTTTGAAAAGTATTTGAAACAGGATGACAAAGCAATGGTTTGCTATGAAAAAGCCCTGGAGCTTAGTCCACAAGATTGGTGGGCTTTAAACAATATCGGAGTTCTTCTCAAGAAGAAAGGAAAGTTGCAGGATGCTTTTCGCAATTTTGATAAGGCTTGCAATGTTGCTGTAAAGGAAGGTGGGCAGGACTATTATCATATACTCCATAATTTAGCTTGGGCTTATTACCAATGCAAAGATTATGAAAAAGCCTGGAACTTGTATAAGTTATTGACTAAAGAATGCCCCGATAAGATTTCTGTTTATGTTGATTTTGTTTGTGTAAATTATAAGATGTGTAAGTTTAAGGAAGCTCTTGAGTTGTTGGACGAGGCGTTATCACAACATCCTAAAAATCGTCATTGCCGAAGATTGTATAAGCTTGTAAACAAAAGATTAGATACGGAAGGTTAGCGTCAGTTGATATGAGAGCGGCGTGACATAAAGATGATATACAGATGAAATCATTCCATTCACGATTTGATGATAAGCCAAAGAAAGACGATGAGAGTCAATCAAAGCCAGGAAAATATACTCCCAAAACCATTAAGGAGTTAGAGCAACAAGTAAGCGATATGAAGTTGGTTGACCGCTGTGCCGCAAAATTGGGATTAAGGCTGATAGGGTGTCATTCTGATAAGACCGTTGAGATTTATACTGATATATATCGTGGTGAAAATAACCCGTGTTTCTTGTTAAAAGTCTGGTCAGATTCTTGGTTTAGGTTAAACACTCATATCTACATTGATAAAATCACCCCGAACTTTAAACAACGATTCTATAAGATTTATATGATTGGTGCGGATAACCTTTTTAGCGTTTATCCTTTTGAGGGCAAGGGTGAGCACCGCGATAAGATGGGGGTGGAGTTCGGTATGGAGATATTCAAAGCTGGCTTTAACGCTAAGGTGTTGAAAAAAGTCGTTGAGACATTTGAAAAAATCCTTGAGGAAACAAAACCACTTTTATAGATTTAAGCTGACCATTGGTTTAGCTGCCCCGCTATTTAGCCTATTATAGAAGACCGTCATTATTTGCGATTAAACATACAATTCTTAGGCTGATTCAACACGCATCAAGAGACGAATAGTTTTATAACCCGCAATGTTTCAAATTGATGTGTCTAATTTAACCCTAAAAATCCGCCTACAATCCCGCCTAATTATTTGTGATTAAACACAGGATTTAATCCAAAATAAACTTGCTTTCTCGGCGATCTCATGGCAATGATTGTGTCAGGGGAGAATATAGCCATGACTAGGGAAATTAGCGAATTTTTAGCCTACGTTGGCACAGAACGAGGGTTTTCGCCTAAGACTATAGCAGCCTATAGCTACGATCTAGGTAAGTTTAGCGCGTTTGCGGCTCAAGAGCTAGGGGAGGGCTATAAGGCGGAGGATATCACTCCTTACTGCATAAGGGCTTACTTGTGTTTCTTGGCGGAAAAGGGCTACCAAAAATGCAACGTTGCTATAACCCGCGGCCGAAAACTAGCAACCATAAAATCGTTTTTTAAATTTTTGACAGCAGAAGGTCGGGTTAAAACTAACCCCGCTGATCAAGTGAGGATGCCCAAGCCCTTAGACAAAGAGCTGTCGTATTTAAGCCAGCAGGAATTAAAAAGGTTGCTTAAAGCTGTTGAGAGTAACGCGACAAAATATTTTAAGAGACGGGATACCGCATTGATCACGTTGCTTTTGGGCATGGGCTTACGATTGAGCGAGGTGGTAGAGCTAAATGTCGGTGATGTGAATTTTGATGATAATGTCATAAAGGTTATACGAAAAGGGCGGCAGGAACGCATACTGCCCGCAAACGATGAAGTTATAGCCACTCTGAAATATTATCTACGAGCAAGGCAGAATCCAGGTTCAAAAGAACCGTTATTTTTAAGCAAGCGCCGACAGCGGATAGACACAGGGACGGTTTGGTATTTGGTTAAAAAATACCTGATGAAGGCTCAGATAGAAAAAAGTAGACTTTCGCCTCATACGCTGAGACACACTTTTGCCACAATCTTGTTAAGGCAAGGAGAGAACCTTCTGACTATTAAAGAGCTACTATCACATCGAAGCCTCAAAACCACAGAACGGTATCTCCACGTGGTTAACGAAGATTTAAGATACGCTGTAAACAAAATCGATCTATCCGCAAATTGAGCGTATTGGGCTTGAATTGCTTTGGATTTTGTTGCTTATCTATATTGACATGTTATAATAAACCATTATGGAGGATTTTAATCAACAACATTATGCTACTAAAAGAGTTGTAACCATTTTAATTTTTTAATACTGTTGACCGGGGTTGTCCCGGTTTTTATTTTGTTCGGAGGGTTTGTGGGGCTTAAAAATATTTCACCTCAACAAGAATTTAAAGCCTTGCTGGTTAATAAAATAACCTTTCCCTTGGTGGTGCTTGAGTCTTTAAAAAACGGCAAGGATATTGACAAGAAAACCATTGCAAAAGCTATGAAGGAACTAAGAAGTATAGTTTCCAGCTTGGATAAAGAATGGATATCAAAAGAATAGAGGAGCTTTACAAGGATGATCCTGAGTTTGAAAGCTTTCAGGCGAGAATGCTTCGTGCTGCGGAAGAGTTTTTAGACAAGGAAATGGAAAACAGGAATTGGCAGACACTTTCTTCGGAAGAACAGATGCTTCAAATGGCGTTTCTTGTTTATGATTTATTGAAAGAAGGCAAGAGTAGAGAGCAAGTGCTTGTTGAGTTTATGCGATTCAGAGATGTGAAATATCCACCGGAATTGGTTGATGCGGCAGAGGCAATGTATAAAAAAGGGCTTATTTAATATTACAAAAGAGATGGATAAAAAAAGAATAGTCATTACAGGCATAGGCGTCATCTCTCCGGTAGGTATTGGCAAAGACCAATACTGGGAAAGCCTTCAGGCCGGAAAGTCTGGGTTTAGGCCCATAACTCTATTTGATACCTTAGATTTAGGGGTTAAGATTGCAGGTGAAATCACGAATTTCAACGCTAAAGAAATCCTTGGTTTTCAAGGCCTCATGGATTTAGACAGGGCAACATTACTTCTTTTGTCTGCAGCAAAATTTGCTTTAGATGATTCTCGATTAATAGTTGATGAAGCCACCACTCATCGTATTGGTGTTTCTGTAGGTTCAACTCTTGGGAATCTCCATAGTGTATCTAAATTTGACAGGGAGTCTTTGACAGAGGGGCCGCGCTATGTCAATCCTTCTATTTTTCCAAGTACCGTTGGTAATTCTTCTGCCAGTCGTATCTCGATTAGATTTCAAATAAAAGGTTTTAATGCGACATTATCTACAGGTATGTGTAGTGCTTTGGATGCTATAGATTATGCTCGGGATGCCATAATGCTTGGGCGAGCCGATACTGTTCTTTGCGGATCTATCGAAGATTTAAGCAGTCAGACTTTTTTAGGATTTTATAAACTCAAGTATCTCGCTGGCACGAAAGAGAAAACAGAAGCTATCTCATGCCCATTTGATAAGAGGCGAAACGGGATTATTTTTTCAGAGGGTGCTGTTGTTTTGGTTTTGCAGGAATTCTCTGATGCCTTAAAATCAAACGTAAAAATCTACGGCGAAATCTTAGGTATTGGCTCTTCTTTTGACCCATCCAAATTCTACAAATACAATCCTAAAGGCGAAGGCATGAAAGAAGCGATGCGTTCGGCGTTAAAAGATGCCAATCTTCGACCGGAGGATATAGATTGTATTTTTGCAAATGCTAATTCTACGCAAGACGCTGATGCTATTGAGACTAATGCCATCAAAGATGTTTTTGGAAGCTGCGCATACAAGATTCCTATAACGGCTATTAAATCTACAGTAGGAGAGGGTTTTAGTGTTTCGGGAGGTTTTTCTACAACTTCTGCTTTAGGAGCTTTGCAGTTAGGTGCCATTCCGCCAACGATTAATTATAACCAAAAAGACCCTGGCTGCGATCTTAATTATGTTGTCAACAAGTCTCAGAAGAAAGAATTATCAAAAGTGATGGTTAATACTTTTAATCCAGGTGGGGCTAATATCTCTTTAATCTTGGGAAAATTTAATGGATAAAATTATAAAGACTCTCGATAAAGAACAGATACAAAATATTCTTCCTCATCGGCCTCCGATGCTATTGATTGATCGGATGATTGACGTTGATCCAGGTAAGCGAGTGGTAGCTATCAAGGATGTTACTACCGAAGATGAATTTTTCAAAGGTCATTTTCCAGGGCGCCCTATAATGCCCGGTGCTTCTATTGTTGAAGCAATGGCTCAAACTGCCATTCTTCTTTATCATAGTGCCTATAAAGATATATTTAAGAAGATAACAGATTTTTATTTAGGCTCAGTTAAGGCACATTTTATGAATCCAGTTGTTCCTGGAGATCAATTAAGATTAGAAGTCGAAACAGTAAAATTACTTATAACTGGTGGTTTTGTTGCTGCGAAGGCTTTCGTAGGAGATAAACTAATTGCAGAAGCCGAATTAGTTTTTGTGGTAAAGCAATGAATAAAAAAAGAGTCGTAATGACAGGTTTGGGAGTTGTGACTTCTATTGGTATCGGAAAAGATACTTTTTGGAATAATCTTCTCAAAGGGCAATCCGGCATCTCGAAAGTAGAGGGCTTTGATACCTCAGAACATTTTGTTCATAATGGGGGAGAAGTAAAGAATTTTAGAGCAGAAGATTTCATTGGTAAAAGTAGAGTTAAGCTTATGGGAAAAGCTTCGCATCTGGCTATCGCTTCCACAAACTTGGCTTTAAAGGATGCGAAACTAGATCTCAAAAATATTGATTCTAAGAGAATCGCTGTGCTATTGGGGACAACTAGTGGCGAGACTCAAGAAATCGAAGAGATGGATTCTACTTGGGTTAAGAAAGGTAAAGACGCCATAGATCTTTGGTCTATTATTCAATATCCCGTCAGCAATATTTCTTCTCATGTGGCTATGGAATTTAAAATCAAAGGCCCGACGCGTATCTTTACCACAGCGTGTGCTGCCGGTAATTATGCTATTGGTTATGGATATGATTCATTGCAACTTGGTAAAGCCGATTTGGTCATTGCTGGCGGTTCCGACGCCTTTTCTTATCTCTCTTTTACTGGTTTTAGCCAGCTTGGAGCCATGGCCCCTGAAAAGTGCCAGCCTTTTGATAAAAACAGGAAAGGCATGTTGCAGGGAGAGGGTTCAGGTATCTTAATCTTAGAAACCATGGAATCTGCTCTTAATAGAAATGCTCATATCTACGCTGAAATTTTAGGCTACGGTCTTAGTTGTGATGCTTCTCACATGACTAATCCTCAAGTTGATGGCGTGGTTCAATGTATGCAAAATGCCCTGGAAAGGACGAACATAAAATCAGAAGACATAGATTATATTAGCGCTCATGGCACAGGTACGCGCAATAACGATAAAGCCGAATGTGCTGCCATTAATAAGATTTTCCAGAACAGAAGGGTTCCTGTGAGTTCCATCAAATCTATGTTGGGTCATACGATGGGTGCAGCCTCTGCCATTGAGGCTGTTACTTGTTGTCTGGCGGTCCAAAATGATATCCTTCCTCCGACTATCAATTTCGAGACACCAGATTCGGAGTGTGATATTGACTGTGTCCCCAATGTCGCAAGAAAACAAAAAGTAACGACTGTTCTTAATAATGCTTTTGCTTTTGGTGGCAATAATGCCTGTGTTGTTATAAAGAAATGGATTGAATAAAGAATAAAACAATGGAGAAAAATATGCCAGAGAATATTCCTAATAATTTGCCTGATGATTTGGAGCAGGATATGAGACAGCTAATTGCTGATGTAACAGGCAAAAGCATTGATGAATTAAGGCCGGAGGCTAATTTTTGGAATGATATTGGTATCGATTCCATTAAGGCCATTGAGATTACTGTTGCTATTGAACGACGATATAAGGTCAGGATCCGGGATGAACAAATCCCTAAGATTACCAACATCAGAGAGGCGGTTGAAGCCGTCCGTGAAGCTTTAAGAAAGAAAGCAGATGAACAAAAACAGGTCTAACGATAGAAGAGTTGTTATCACAGGTATTGGCCCGATTAGTTCTATTGGCATAGGAAGAGATAATTTTTGGCAAGGCATTTTAGAGAAGAGAGTCAATATCAAGTTGGAAAAAGCCTTGCTCGATAATGAACTCCTGGGCCAATTTTATACTCATAAAATAGATAATTTTGATATTTCCAAGTTTGGCATTGATAAAGATAAATTGAAAGATATTAGAGAATGGAAAGAAGGCGAAGAAGTCATTGATTTAAACTATCTTATTGCCGCAATTAAGCTCGCATTAGATGATAGCCATATAGATTATCATGTAGAAAATAATAATATCGGTCTTGTCTTAGCTCATGAGAACTTAGGACTTATGCCTTTTTGCTATAAGCTCGGCAATCTTTCCTATGATATGCTCATTGGTAAAACACGAAAAGAGATGACAAGAAAAAACTTTGTGGAGAAAGCCTATCCTACTTTTTTAAAGAGTGCCTATGACGTACAATCCTTTGCAGATCTTTTTCATATTGCGCGAGTTTTCAATGTGTCAGATTATTCGCTCTTTATCAATAATGCCTGTGCTTCAGGTCTATATGCCTTTGAGGCAGCAGCTCAAATTATTAGAAATAAGCATGCAGAAGCCGTTGTGGTAGCAGCGTCAGATTCTCCCGATATTCTCAAGTATCTCTGGTTTAAGAACCTCGGTATTTATTCTCCAGATGGTCTTGTTCGGCCATTCTGTAAAGATTCAAACGGTCTTGTTTTTGGCGATGGTGGCGTAGGTATTGTTGTTGAAGACTATGAACATGCTAAAGAACGGAATGCTTCTATCTATGCTGAATATCTTGGTGGTGGTTTTGACCTTGAAGGTTGGAAAATTACTGTTCCTCAGATAGGAAGTAACTCTTATCAAAAAGCAATGCAGAAAACTTTTGAACATAGCCAGACAGCAAAAGAAGAAATTGATCTTCTTTGTCCTCATGGTGTGGGTTATCAAGTCATTGATTACTACGAATCTCAGGCCATTACAGCTATATTCGGTAATAATCCAAAAAAGCCAGCCATCACTGCTTTTAAGCCTTATATAGGTCATAATCTAGGTGCAAGTGCCATTACAGAAACAGCTATTTTGTTGCTTGCCCTTAAAAATAATATTATCCCCCCCACTCTTAATTACAATAATCCAGATACTAAGTTCAATTTAAATTTGATAAAAGAAAAAAAATCAATGAAACTTACAACTGCCATGAAGATATGTTCTGCTTTTGCTGGATTTAATGCAGGAGCAATTTTTAGGAGCCTAAACTAGGATGAGTGAAAGATACGATTACGATGTAATAATTATTGGTGCAGGCATCGGTGGCCTTGTTTGTGGGTGCTATTTGGCAAAAACTGGTCTAAAGGTATTGATTGTTGAAAAAAATGCACAGCCAGGTGGGTATTGCACATCGTTTACAAGAGGAAGACACCATTTTGATTCAGCTATTCATTATATTGGCGGTGTAAAGACGGGGTCTTTATCCCGCATACTTAGTGAATTAGAATTGTGTGGAGAATTAGAATTTAACCAGTGCGATCCATCTGACCAAGTGATTCTTCCTGATAGCCAAGTCTATGTGCGAGCAAATCCATTTGAAACAATAAACGAATTTAAAAAACAGTGGAAAGAGGAAGCTTCTAATATTGAAAACTTTTTTAAGTTTGCCATGCAGTCAGATATTATTTCAGTTTATAGAAAAACTATAGAAGTAAATTTTAGAGAATTTTTAGATACTTTCTTTAGAGATAATAATTTAAAATCTTCCATTGGAGTTTTATTACTCGGAAACATGGGATTACCGCCAAGTAAGATTTCAGCCTTTGCAGCTATCGTGTTTTTTAGAGAATTTTTATTAGACCCAGGATATTATCCTCACGGGGGGATGCAAAAATTTGCTGATTGTTTGTTGACTAAGTTTAGACAATTTGGAGGTGAAGCTATATTTCTTACTGAAGTTACAGAAATACTTGCTGAAAATAATAAGGCAACAGGGGTGGTTACATCTAAAAACGCAAGAATATATGCCAAAGTGCTTGTTTCCGGTATAGATGCGACCTATGTGTTCAAAAGTCTTCTTCGTGCAGATACAAAAGAGAAAAAAGTTTTAGACACTTTCGATCCTTCGCATTCAGTTTTTATTGTTTATCTTGGTTTAAAAGCAAAGTTACCGAAGGTGCTTGATAAAGGGTGCAATGTTTGGCTTTTTGAAACAGAAAGTAACGATGACTTTTACGATTCATTGGAGCATAATTATGATAGTGGTCGTATTTTAGGTGCTATGTTATTTTCGCCTTCAGGCAAAGAGAAAGTGCTTTTAAGCCAAGGTAATTCTACTTTAGAAATTTTTGCCACAGCACCTTTTATAAGCGATTATTTTTGGAAACATAACAAAGAAAAAATCACGGAAAGTGTTATCTGTTTTGCTGAAAAATTAGTATCAAATTTAAGAATGAATATAGATGTAAAGGTTTCGGCTTCGCCTACTACATTAAAGAGATATACAGGAAATGTTGAAGGGGCTGCTTTTGGGTGGGCTTCCACTGTTGAACAGACAAATTCTTTTTTGTTTCCTCAATATACCTCAATTAAGAATCTATTCCTAGTCGGTCATTGGTGTATTATGGGTGGTGGGCAAGGGGGGATATCGACCGTTGCTGTATCAGGAAAGAAGGGCGCAGAGCTAATAGATAACTATTTTAAAAACAAATGCGAATAAACTTTTTTGCCATATCCTCAATAATTGTTTTTGTTACGACCATCCTCATTTCATTATTATTTCTTCTAAAAATTAAAAATAAGTCCATAGAGAAAAATATTGGATGGACATGTTTAGCATCTTCAATGTGGGCTTTTGGAGCGAGTTTTTTCGCTCTCACCAAGAATGAACTTGTGGCCAGATATTGGATTCAGATTGCTCATATTGGGATTATTTTAACTCCAACTTTTTTTTGTCATTTTGTTTTTGAGTTTGTAAAAAAAACCAACAAGAAGCTCGTTTTTATTCTTTATGTTTTTTCAATTACCTTTTTGTTTCTAAACTTTTTTTATAAGGATTTTTATGATATTAAATTTGCTTTTAATCAATTTTATCTACTGCAAATATCTTTTCCCAGGAATATTTTTTATCTAATATTCTATGTTTTATTTTATTGGATTTTCGTTTCGTATGCATTTTTCCTTCTCGTTGGATTTTTCAAAACCAGCACTGGAGTTGAGCGCAACCAAGTAAAATATTTCCTATTGGCAATGATCATAGCTTGGCTAGGGCCCGAAGGAATGTTTTTATTTGCTTTTGGAGTTCCCATCTACCCATATTCAAATATATTGATAGCTTTTTATCCAATAATATTTATTTTCGGTATTTTTAAATATAGACTTTTAGATGTAAACTTAGCAATTACTCGTGCTGGTATTTTTAGTGTTGTTTATATCTCTGTTTTAGGTATTCCGTTTTGGCTTGGTTTTCATTTTTTAGGCATAGGAATGTGGCTTTTGCCGGTTTCAATAACTGCTGTTTTAGCTTCTCTTGGCCCGTTTATCTACCAATATCTTCGGAGGAGAGCAGAAGACGTTATTCTTAAAGAGCAGCATCAATATCAAAGAGCTCTCAGGGAGCTTTCTAAAACAATGACACATATCCGTGATTTAGATGTTTTGCTTAAAACGATAGCTTCTTCGGTGGTAGATCTGGCGAAAGTTTCTTTTGCAGGGTTTTATCTAAATGATGAAATATATAAATCCTATAGGCTCAAAAGTTTTTATCCTGATTCAGATAAGGAACGCTTTCAGGAGTTGATATCTCTTGAT
>JAGVOB010000227.1 GCA_020052955.1 Candidatus Omnitrophota bacterium
CTTATCTACCGACGAGAATCGGTGTGGGTGACAGTTGCTTGCTATCACCATCATAAGGATTCGGTTAGGCTTTTTCAATCATAATTTGGACACGTGTGAGATAATATATGTTGTTAATACAGCTGATAATGCTTGTCACTGTCCTTATCATTCTTGCAATGGTTATTATTGACGAGCATATCCAGAAGCGTTTAATGCAGGATAAAGGTGTGCTGGAAAGCCTCTGGTTTGAGGAGGAGAGAAGGCAATCCCCAAGGCTTAATATTAACCTCGATGTTGTATATAAGATGCCGAATAAGGCGGATAATCTAAATAGGCCCGGCAATTCCAGCAGTAAAAATATAAGCAAATCGGGGATACAGCTTTTATTAGAAGAAAAATTTGAAAAAGATACAATACTTTTGCTGGAATTTGAACTTCCCGGTATCTTGAAAAAGAAGTTATTGGCAGAAGGCCAGGTGGTATGGACAAGGGAAAACCAGCTGGACAAAGAAAATGGGATAAGAACATTTGATACCGGCATAAGGTTTATTCAGATAGATGAATCGGCCCAAAAGGCCTTATCCAATTATGTGAATAAGCACCTGTCCGTTTAATTTTAGTCCTCTTCCAAGTTTGTAGCAACTGGAAAGGACTTGATTACACCGATTAAAATTCAGATTGCACAGATTAAAAACATCGTCGGTATTATCTGTGTAATCTTTTCTAAAATCTATGTAATCATAGGTTGGAACGACTTTCGTGACAGCCTATTTAATTTTAGATAAGATGAAAGAGCTGAGAATAAATAAGCGCGTGAAACATTTATTTGAGGTTAAATGTTCAAGAGAAGGCAGCGATATGTTTATCGCTAAGGTTTTAGATTTAAGTTCAAGCGGTATAAGGGTTATGTCTGATAGGGATTTTTCGATAAACGAGACTTTGGATATTGAGATACCGGCAGAGAAACATTGCCCGCCCATAAAGGTTAAAGGAAGAATAGTCTGGCAGAAGCCCCATGTAGATAAGTTTAATCCTGAAAAAGACAAGGGTAAAACAGAAATTGGAGTCCATTTTATTGATATAGACAACCAAGCTAAGCGCATGATATTCAGTTTTATTTCAGAGATTGAAAGGACGAGGTTGACGGTAAAGAGAGACACCTATACGAAGACCGATATGCCTTTTTAAAGTTATGCTTAATCTATCAAAGAGCGAAAGGCAGGTAATATTATTTTTATTTGGATGCGCAATTCTGGGGCTAGGTCTTGCTTTTATTAAAAATTATATACCAAGGGAAGACGTTAGCATAAATAGTGCGAAAATTGACCTGTCAACACGCGAACCGGTAATAAATAAGAAAGTAAATATTAATACCGATAGCTCCTATGAGCTGTGTGAGTTGCCGCAGATAGGTCCGGCGCTTGCAAAGCGTATTATTGAGCATAAAAACCGATACGGCCCTTACAGAAGAACCGAGGACATAAGGAGTGTGAAAGGTATAGGTGACTCAAAATATAATATTATTAGAGAATTTATAAGCGTGGAATGAAAAACCCCTTTGCGGGTATAGCAGCTTTATTCTGCGTCGGGATATTAATAGGCAGGCTTATTAGTATCCCATTTTTTTATATAGGGTCTTCTGCTATTTTTTTGATTCTGCTGGCGTCATGGTTCGTAAACAAGAGATTTTTATCGGGCTCACTGATTTTAGTAACAGCATTTTTATTGGGGTTTGCCAGCTGGCAGAATTTTAGTTATAAGAGCTCCCATCATATAAAGTATCTTATAGATAAGCTTCCCCTTCCTTGCACAACGATAGGGGTCGTTAAAAACAATCCCCTCTCCAAACAATATAACGGCAGGCAAAAGACCACCTTTGTATTTGACGTATATTCTATAAAACTAGGGGATAGGTTTACCAAGGCGGAAGGCCTCGCCCAGGCCGTATTGACCGATAGAGAAGTTTTTAATGTTGAATGCGGTGACATCCTGAGGCTGAAAGGTGTTTTATCCGTTCCACCCGAGCCAACGAATCCCGGCGGTTTTAACCTCAGGGAACATCTGCTTAAAGGCGATATATACGACGTTTTAAAAATCAGAGGTAATTTAAACGTTGAAAAAACGGGAGTATCAAAATATAGCAATTTTATACGCGGGGTATATAGACTCAAACGCTTCTTAATACGGATTGTAAATTTAAACCTAAAAGATGATTATGCGGCAGTGTTAAAGGCGATGTTGCTCGGAGAAAGGCAGGATATCCCCTCTTATTTAAACGATAGCTTTATACGTACCGGCACAATACACATTTTATCCATAAGCGGTATGCATGTGGGTCTTTTCATTTTTTTGGTTTTGATATTTTTAAAAGTTTTGAGAATACCAAGACTGCCTCGTTATATTTTAACAGCCATTATATTGATTTGTTATGCCATATTAACAGGATTAAAACCGCCTATTGCCCGGGCGACTATAATGGGTCTTATTATACTATTTGGCCTTATCCTGAAAAGAAAACAGTATATTTATAATTCATTAGGATTAGCCTCGCTCATAATACTTTTTAAAAATCCCGCACAATTATTTGATGCTGGATTTCAACTTTCATTTATTTCGGTTATCAGCACCGTGTATGTACCGCAGAAGATTTTTTCCGCATTAAAAATCCCGCATAAAGAAGATGTGCGGAATATTCCCAATAAAATACTTAAAATTGTAATTATATCCCTAGGCGCATTGATAGGGATAGCACCCGTTGTTGCCTATTATTTCAACATATTTTCCCCCGTCACCATACTTGCCAATTTTATAATCATACCGCTTTTAGGGTTAATAGTTGCCTGCGGCGCCACC
Organism: Candidatus Omnitrophota bacterium; assembly: GCA_020052955.1. Taxonomy (GTDB): domain Bacteria; phylum Omnitrophota; class Gorgyraeia; order VGKN01; family VGKN01; genus JAGVOB01. The sequence goes on from JAGVOB010000227.1 coordinate 2,836, forward strand.
TTTATTTTATTTAGTATTATAAGCTTAAAGTTAGGTATCATATTTGCCCAAGCCGTATGGCTGGCGCTGTGGCTTCTTAAAATGACAGTAACATTTTTTGAAAAACTGCCGTTTAGTTATGTCTATTTAAAAACACCCTCTATATCCTGGATAATAGGCTATTATATAATTTTGATAATCGCCTTAAACTATAAAAGGCTAAATTTAAGGCTTGCGCATTTGGCCATACTTGGTTTAATTATTCTGAATGTTTATATATATGGAAACCTGATCTTTTATAAAGGTGAAAAATTAAGGGTGACCTTCCTGGATGTAGGGCACGGAGATTCCATATTTATGGAGTTCCCAGGCGGCTCTAACATGTTAGTAGACACAGGGGAAGGCGGAGATTTTGATATGGGCAGGTTTACTGTCGTGCCATTCCTGTTGGATAGAGGAGCCACTTCCCTTAAATATATTCTTTTAACCCATCCCCACGATGACCACATAGGCGGCATAAAGAGTATAATGGATTATATAAAAGTGAATACAATATTCGACAACGGCCTCGATGGAAAAATGGCGGTGGTTAAATGTTATAAAACAATAGCAAAGGAAAAGGGCATAAAGGTTATTTCGCTTTACAGGGGTTGCGAGATACGTATAAATAAAGATTTAACCATCTATGCTTTAAATCCGCCAAAATTAGAAAATCCAGATAAGATATACCCGGATATAAATAATACATCAATTGTGCTTAAGCTTTTATATAAGGGTTTTTCAATTCTATTATGCGGGGATATTGAGGAGGATGCGGTTAGAAATCTTATGAATTATGGAGATTTTATAACGGCGAAGATTATAAAAATTCCTCACCACGGAAGTACGAAGTCAACTCTATTCAAGCAATTCCTAGATCAGGTAGATCCCGAGGTTGCGGTGATAAGCAGGGCCGAATTTGATAGGGGTACGGCGGTTTTTAAGGGCGTAGCGACGGATATGAGGTTAAAGGGCATTAAGGTTTATACAACCAGCGCAACAGGCGCACTTACTGTCGTTACAGACGGCGAATCTTATTCAATAAAATCTTTTAAGTAAAATATATTGTGTAAATTCCTGATGTAATAGCAATAAAAAAGGGTGTATCCTTTCATAAACAAGCAGTAAAACCAAAATGAAAGGAGGGACATAAAGTAAGATTTTACAAGAATGGTGGGGCGAGGTAAAGGAAAACTTTTGGCTTGACACTATGCCTGATGACTCATTAATAAATGTTACCGTAAGGAAATAGTTGACTCATCGGTTCTTAGAGTAAGCAACAGCAAAAATTGCTTTAAGTTTTCTTTCAA
>JAGVOB010000095.1 GCA_020052955.1 Candidatus Omnitrophota bacterium
ATCGTACTTACGCATAAGTAGTTTAAAGGCGTAACCCTAACCTTAACTACGAAACGGGTATCGTTACCCTAACCGTTGCCTGATTACTATTTCTGTAAATTTAACTTTACAATAATACAGGTGATGAGTTGGCTAAAAAATTACTCGAATTCATAAAAAGAGAAAGGCTTTATATCGTTATCTTATTATTTTTAATTTCAATTCAGATACTTTTTGTCTATGGAGAAAGAAAGATTAAGTTAAAGACACCCCCGGAGGCTAAATCTTCTACATTGAGTTTCTTTGAGGAGGATTTAAATATAAGAGAAAAGGTTATAAATAGCATAGCGAGAGGTAAGAACACCTTTGCTATAACGATACTGTTTGGTTTAATGATAGGCATTGTTTTGTCATTTGTATGCGGTTTTATCTTGCTTTTGTATCTTATGATTAGAAGGTTCTCAGGCGCTGCATTGGTAAAGCCGTTTATTGAAAAAAATCCTGTAAGATGGGATGTTATGGATATAGTTAAGATCTTGATCCTTCTTTTATTCCTTGGTTATTCCATCCATATAGCTGAGGCGTTCTTAATATGGCTGCTGCGCATAAAGACCTTTGACAACAATTTTTATGCACTTTTAAATACTGCTTTTATCGATACCGTTGGGTTGCTCATAATATTCTATTTTGTCCTGATAAAATACAAGGAAAGGCTCGTTTGCCTGGGGATAACCTTTAAAGATTTTTTAAAAGCAGTGTATACGGGGATACTGGGCTATATTGCCTTTATCCCGATTTTAATATTTGTATTTATAATCGTGATAGTCGTTTCTAATATCCTGAACTATAAACCCCAGCCGCAGCCTATATTTGAAATGTTCTTTGAGGAAAAGAGGACAAATGTCCTGACCTGCCTGATTATACTTATCTCAATAATAGGGCCTATTGCGGAAGAGACATTCTTCAGGGGTTTTGCATACAATGCGCTTAAGAGAAGGCTTGGGGTGATTTCTTCCACCGTAGTTACATCTGCCGTGTTTGCGCTTTTGCACGCTAATATAGTAGGTTTTTTCCCCATTATGTGCCTGGGGTTTTTGCTTACCTACCTGTATGAAAAATCCGGCTCGCTTATACCCTCCATAACGGTTCATATAGTACATAACTCCATATTGACAGTTTTTATGCTGGCTATAAAGGAACTTACGGGAATACTGTGACTTTTTCACTGTTCGTATTCCGTATACAGTATACCGTATTCCGTATATCATATGCGGATGACGAAATACGGACGACTGACGACGGTATACGGTTGGCGGACGACTATATACGGATAATTTATGTCCAAGGTCGCAATAGTTAGATGTAAAAGTTATGACAAAGATTTGCTTTTTGAAGCACTAAATAAAGGCATCTCTCTTATAGGTGGAATAGAGACTATTGTTAAGGAAAATTCAAGAGTTCTTATCAAACCCAATCTGCTTTCGGCAAGAAGACCCGAGGAAGCTGTTACGACACACCCGGAGTTTGTAAGGGCGGTTATAAGGATACTTAAGGAGAGAAACTGCGATATCTCCGTAGGCGATAGCCCTTCCGGATACGGGAGTAATTTAGTTGACAATATCTATGAGGTAACCGGAATCAAGTCTATATGCAGCCAGGAGAATGTTAACCTTGTAAAATTTGATGAGGCAACGGTAATTGACGGTATACCTATCGCGAGGCACGCTCTCGTGCAGGATGCGGTTATTTCTCTGCCTAAGTTTAAGACGCACGGCATAACGGTGATAACGGGCGCCATAAAGAATATGTTCGGTTTAGTGACCGGCTTGACCAAGGTCGAGTTTCATAAGAAGTTTCCAAGCCCCGATGAATTTTCAAGGTTTATAGCGAGGGTTTTTTCCTCCGTTAAACCCACGCTTTCTATCGTAGACGGGATACTGGCTATGGACGGCGAAGGCCCGTCCGGCGGAAGGGTTAGAAATCTGGGGCTCGTCGTCATGGGTAAAGATGCCGTAAGCGTTGACTCTGTGCTCGCCGGTATAGCAAATATAGATGTCAAAAATGTGAGCTCAATTGTTGAGGCCGGAAGGCTCAATTTAGGAGAAGCAGATATTAATAATATAGAAATACTGGGGGAAAGATTGCAGGATGCCGCAGTAAAGGATTTTAAGCTTGCCGGCAGGTCTGTCTTGTTGAGCCTTCCTGAGCCATTGATGAATGCTATCTCAGGCCTTGTTTCATTTAAGCCGCATATAAATAAGAAGAAATGCACGAGATGTAACATCTGCCTAAAGAGCTGCCCTGTCGATACGATAGAGGAAAGAGGCAGATACTTAGAGATTAGACATGATAAATGCATAAACTGTCTTTGCTGTTTTGAGGTCTGTACCTTTGGTGCTGTCAACATAAAGAAGAGTTTTCTGGTAAAAGTGTTTTCTATGGTAAGATCCTTATAGGAACGATACTGTTAACTTAAAATGAAGATTTATGGGGTTTTGTCAAAGTTTGGTTTACCGTATCATTTTTTTATAAATCCAAATATCAAAAATCAAATACCAAAATGACAACGCAAAATTTAAAATTTTTAAGACATTTTGCCTACCCGCCGAACGAGTTATTTGGCAGGCGGGGACTTTGATATGTAATTTTAATTTTTACATTTTAATTTTTGGATTATAATACGGCAACCTTGCCGCCCAATTAATATGAAAGGTCAAAGTTATGAATATTGAAACAATACGTTGGCGGGATAACCACATAGAACTTATCGACCAGACAAAACTTCCGGAGAAGCTTGTATTTTTAAAATGCAGGGATATAAAGAGCCTGCATGATGCAATAAAGATGCTGAAGGTAAGAGGTGCTCCCGCCATAGGGATAGCCGCCGCTCTTGGGGCCTATCTGGGAATAAAGAATTTTAAGGGCGGCATAACCGGATTCGAAAAGCAGTTAAACGGCGTAATAAAGTACATCGGCTCTTCAAGGCCTACCGCTGTAAATCTGTTCTGGGCACTAGAGAGGATGAAGAGTGTATTTGATAAAAATAAGAAATACCCCGTAGAGAAAATAAAAAAACTCCTTTTTGAGGAAACCACAGCTATTATAGAGGAGGATAAGATTACCACGAGGAGAATGGCTTCCTATGGAGTGAGCCTTATCAAAAACAATGACAGCATACTCACCCACTGTAATGCCGGCGCGCTTGCCACATTCGACTACGGGACGGCGCTGGGAGTTCTTTATAAGGCAAGGGAGGATAAAAAGCGTTTCAGGGTATTCTTTGACGAGACAAGGCCGCTCCTGCAGGGGGCAAGGCTTACGGCGTGGGAGCTCCTGCGGCATAAAATAGACGCAACCCTTATATGCGATAACATGGCAGCTGTTGTTATGAGAAAGGGACTGGTAAACAAGGTATTTGTAGGTGCCGATAGAATTGCCGCAAATGGCGATGTCGCAAACAAGATAGGCACATATTCTGTGGCTTGTCTTGCCCGCTTGCATAAAATTCCTTTTTATGTGGTAGCGCCGGTTTCTACATTTGATATGAGCCTTGAAAGCGGAGCAACAATACCGATAGAGTTTAGAAAACCCCATGAGCTTATATGGATAAAAGGTATTCAGGTTGCACCAAAGGATATAAAGGTATACAACCCTGCATTTGATGTGACCCCCAATGAGTTGGTAAGTGCGATAGTGACGGATGCGGGCATATTCAGGCCTCCTTACAAAAAAAGCCTTCTAAAGGTTAAAGAATTTAAATTAAACCAACTATAAGACTTAACATATCGGTTGGTTTTATTTAGACCCTTCGCTACGCTTCCCTCGATTTTACTCGGGATGGTGAGCGAAATCGAACCACAGGGTAAATGCGATTATAAATATGTTAAAATTCAATTGTGGTTGCATTTAGATGATGAAAAAGCTGACTGAGCTGGGAGAGTTTGGCCTTATTGAGAGAATAAAGAGGTCTGTAAAATATAAAGGCCGGGATGTAATATATGGCATTGGAGATGACGCGGCAGTTTTGAGGTATACAAAAGACAAATATCTTTTGTTCTGTTCGGATATGCTTATTGAAGATGTGCATTTTAGGCGCAACGATGCAACCGGTTTTCAGATTGGCCGAAAGGCACTCGGCGTAAACTTAAGCGATATAGCCGCAATGGGAGGTGTCCCTAAATATTGCGTGGTTTCCCTGGGAATTCCGAAAGGTTTATCGGTAAGGTTTTTAGACGGATTTTATCGTGGGCTTAATTCGATGGCAAGGCAATTTTCCGTTTCAGTTGTAGGGGGGGATACAAACCGCTCCGATTCCTTTATAGTAGATGTGGCATTGATAGGGGAGACAAAAAGGCATAGTCTCGTAATGCGTTCCGGAGCAAAAAAGGGGGATGTCTTATTCGTAAGCGGGAGCCTGGGCGGTTCGCTTAGAGGAAGGCATCTTAATTTTATACCCAGGGTAAAGGAGTCAAGGATATTGGTAAAGAATTTCAAGGTTAATTCGATGATAGATATCTCTGACGGTTTGTCCGTTGATCTATCGCGCATACTGAAGGAGAGCAATACCGGTGCCGTAATTTTTGAAGGGCTTATACCCCTTTCCAGAAATTGCATAAGCGTAAAAAGTGCGCTCTGCGACGGTGAGGATTTTGAGCTATTATTCAGCATGACGCCTAAAGAGGCGGACAGGCTTATGAAAAAAAGGCGAAGGCTTTTTAAAACCAAAATCTCGCCTATAGGGAAAATCGTCGAGAGGAGCTACGGTTTAAACCTTATTGACAATAAAGGCATTATGAGAGGTCTTAAGATAGAAGGTTACAGGCATTTTTAAATAAAACCAACAAAACATGTTAACATATCGATTGGTTTTATTTAGACCCTTCGCTACGACAATAAATATGTTAAAATTCAATTGTGGTTGCATTTAGATGAATTTTGAGATTATAAGCAATTCTCGCAGCGAGACTATTTCCATCGGTAAAAAACTCGGGGCGTTCATGAGCGGGGGGGATGTTCTGGCGCTTGTGGGTGAGCTTGGCTGTGGAAAGACGACGTTTACGAAAGGCATAGCAGTTGCTCTTGGAGCAAAGAGTGAACGCGAAATAAACAGCCCCTCTTTTGTATTAATAAAGGAGCACGAATTTAAAATTCCTTTGTACCACATGGATGTATACCGGATAAAAAATCCCATTGAGATAGAGTTAATTGGTTTTGATGAATATTTGTCAAATAAAGGGGTTCTTGCGATTGAATGGGCGGACAGGATAGAGAAGATATTGCCCGAGAGCTATCTAAAAATAGAATTTACGCATCTAAAGAGAAATGGTAGACTATTAAGGTTTATGCCTATAGGCAGGCATTATGAGGCTATCATGAAAAAATTTAAGTCCCTTCCTTTAAGAGGTATAGTGTCTTGTTAAGTAAATAATGCTTTAATCCAAAAATAAAAATGCAAAAATCAAAATTACAATTAAAAAATCAAAATTTAACTTCTGAGCACCTTTTGCTGCCTATCTTTTTACTTAATTTTTGCCTGCCCGCCGCTTTGCCTTGGCAGGCGGGGATTTTGATATGTCATTTTGATATTTTATTTTTGATATTTGAATTTCTAATGATAATGTTATTTAGTAGACAGAGCAGTATAGTAAGGACTACCCTGTTGGGTAAGATATGAAGCTTTTAGCCGTAGATACCTCATCAGATTTTTTGGGCCTGGCTGTTTTGGAAGATGACACTGTAATGGCGAGCATTGTTAAAAAATCAGACAAGATGCACGCATCGGTCCTTGTGCCTATGGTAAGGGAGATTCTTGGTATGTCTGGTTTTTCTTTCGGTTCTTTGGACGGTTTCGTTGTTGATATAGGGCCCGGCTCATTTACAGGGCTAAGGATAGGTGTATCTACCGTAAAGGGATTTCTATGTGCTTCAAAAAAAGGCATAAAACAGGTCAGGAGTTTAGACGTTATAGCGGCTAATATTGGCTATTCGGACCTTGATATATGCACTATCTTAGATGCGAAAAGGGGTAATTTTTATTTTTGTATCTTTAAGTATGTTAGCGGATGCCTAAAACCTGTATCAAAGTACTTGCTTTTAAGGTTGGATGAGATAGTTTTCAGTATTAAAAAGCCCACTATTTTTTTGGGCGACGGGCTCCTTATTATTAAGGATTTGCTAAAGAAGAGGCTCGGGAGGCTTGTCGTATTTGCGGATAAGGGGTTTTGGTATCCGGATCCCAGACAGCTTGGACTGCTCGGATACGCAAAGATAAAAAAGAAAGGTTTCGACGATGTGGGCAAATTTTTGCCATTTTATATTTATCCTAAGGAATGCACTATAACTATTCCGAATAAATATAGTATTGGATAACGGTTAGGGTAACGATACCCGTTTCGTAGCTAAGGTTAGGGTTACGTCTTTAAACTACTTATGCGTAAGTACGATAGACCTAACCGAATGACGATACGGGCTTCTTAACCGTAACCCATAGACGTTAGC